>VBKJ01000133.1 GCA_005879795.1 Deltaproteobacteria bacterium | reverse complement strand
TCGTCGTGCAGCCGGCGCTCCCGCGCTTCGTCCGCCCCGGCGACGCGTTCACCGCGGCCGGGATCGGCCGCATCGTGGAAGGCGAGGGCGGGCCGGGGAGGGCGCAGGTCGCGGCGGAAGGTGCGGCGATCACGGGCCCGACGACGCGGGAGATCGCCTGGGCGCCCGAGCGCCCCGAGCGCATCGAGTTCCCGGTCGAGGTGACGACGCCGCCGTACACCGCCGAGGGCAAGCTCTCCCGCGACGAGGTCGCCTTCAAGGTGGCCGTCGAGCGGCTCTCCGACGGCGTGGGCGACGCCTTCGAGGTGAAGCTCCCGATCCGCGACGACCGCCAGCGCGTGACGACACGCCTGCTCGCGGAGCTGCGCGCCGGCGCGCCGGTCGCACTGCCCGCGGTCCCCGAGGCCGCGCGGCCCGGCACCGTGCGCCGCACGGTGCTCGTCTCCGACCAGCCGGCGCTGCTGCGAATGGCGGCCGGCCTCGACTTCTTCCAGGGCTACCCGTACGGCTGCACCGAGCAGCGACTCAGCCGCGCCGCGGCGTTCCTCGCGCTCCGCAAGTTCCGCGGCGTGCTCTCCGAGGAGGGCGGCGAGGAGGCCTCGGCGCGCCCGGTGCGCGACGTCCTCGAGTGGCTCCCATCGACCGTAGACGCCTACGGCCTGGTCAGCTACTGGCCCGGCTGCCGCGGCTACGTGTCGCTCACAGCGTGGACGGTCGACTTCCTGGTCGACGCGCGCGCCGGCGGCTTCGCCGTCGAGCAGAAGCTCTTCGACACGCTCACCAACTCGCTCGACCAGGCGCTCCGCTCGGACTACAGCCACTTCATCGACGGCGAGGCGTTCGCGGAGCGGGCGTGGGCGCTCTCCGCGCTCGCCGACGCCGGCAAGTTCAACCCGGGCTACGCCGCCGAGCTGGCGCGCCGGGCGCAGTTCCTCGACCTCGAGGGGGTGTCCGAGGTGGCGCTCGCGCTCGCGCGCCAGGGCGACACGCAGTCGTCCACCGTCGAGGGCCTGGTCGGGCGCCTGTGGGACGGCATCGTGATCCGCCTCTACGAGGGCAAGGAGCAGTACGGTGGCCTCCAGCAGCGCTTCACGGGCCGCAACGGCCTGATCCTCCCGGGCGAGACGCGCACCATCGCCGAGGTGACGCGCGCCGTCGCGCGCGTGAAGGGCAACGAGCCGCGCCTCCAGCTGCTCGTGAACGCGCTCGTCACGCTCGGGCGGGGCGACGGCTGGGGCTCGACCAACGCCAACGCGGCCGCACTGCGCGCGCTCGCCGAGCGCCTCTCGCCGCCGCTCCGCGGGACGGTGCCGCACACGGTGCGCGTCCGTCTCGGCAGCGAGCTCCGGACGCTGGCCCTCGGCCCCGAGGCGCCGCTCGGTCGCCTGGTCGCCAGCGCGGCCGAGGACGGCGAGGTGGCGCTCGAGCCCGGGAAGGACGCCGGCGTCCTCGGCGTGCGCGCGGAGACGACCTGGGTGCCCGCGGCCGACGGCAGCCAGGTGGCCGCGCACGCGAGCGGCTTCGTGGTGAGTCGCGAGTGGCTGCGCGTGAAGAAGGGCGTGGACGAGCCGCCCGAGCGCGTGCCGCTCGCCCAGCCGGGCACGACGCTCGCGCTCGCCGTCGGCGACCTGGTCGAGGAGCACGTGCAGGTGGTGAACCCCGAGGAACGCCACTACGTGGCCGTGGTCGTGCCGCTCGCCGCGGGCATCGAGCCGCTCAACTCGAAGCTCGCCACCGCCTCGTCCGACGCGACGCCGGCGGGCGTGTTGACGCTCGAGCCGACCTACACGGCCTTCCTCGACGACCGGCTCTCCTTCTACTACGACACGTTGCCCAGGGGGACGTTCGACTTCTACTTCCGCGCGCGCGCCGCGACCGGCGGCCGCTTCATCCAGCCCGCTGCGCAGGCGGAGATGATGTATGACGGCAGCGTGGGCGGGAACTCCGCCGGCGCGCGCGTCGAGGTGACGCCGCCGGCCGAGCGGCGATGAGCGGCAAAATCATCTGGGGGCCCGTCCGCTGTTCGCGTGCTGCGCGCGCCGCGCTGCTCGCGGTCGGCCTCCTCGTGCTCGTTGCCGCGCGCGTGCGCCTGACTGCGCCGGCGCCGACCCTCCTGCTGCGCGACGCGCACGGGCGCTTCCTCGCCGAGGTGCCGGACCCGCGCGATCCGGAGGTCGGCTACTGGCCGCTCGCGCGCCTCCCGCCGCGCGTCGTGGCCGCCACCCTCGCGGTCGAGGACCGGCGCTTCCGGCGCCACCCGGGCGTCGACCCGCTCGCCGTCGTGCGCGGCGTGGCCCAGAACCTGCGCGCCGGGCGGCGCGCCTCGGGCGCGTCGACCATCGCCATGCAGGTGGCGCGCCTGGAGCGCCCGGGGCCGCGGACCTACCCGCGGAAGCTCGTCGAGGCGCTGGCGGCGCTCGTGCTCACCGCGCGCTACGGGCACTCGGCGGTGCTGGCGCACTATCTCCGCATCGCGCCCTACGGGAACCGCGTGCGCGGCATCGCCTACGCCGCGCGCCGCTACCTCGGGAAGCCGGTCGAGGACCTGAGCTGGGCCGAGACGGCCTTCCTCGTCGCCATCCCGCAGGCGCCCGCGCGCATGAACCCCTACCGCGAGGCCGGCCGCGGGCGGGCCGCCGAGCGCGGGCGGCGCGTCCTCGACACGCTCCGCGCGGCGCACGTCCTCGGACGCGACGACTACGACCTCGCCGTGCGGCAGATCGCCGCGCTGCGCATCCCGCCCCTCGGGCGGCGGCCGCCGGAGGCGCTGCACGCCGTCCTCCACCTCGAGCGGCTCTTCCGGCACGGCGCGCCCCCACCGGCGCCGCTCGTCAACACGACCCTCGACCTCGACGTGCAGCAGGCGGTCGCGGCGATGGTCGCCGACGCGCTCGGGGAGCTCGAGGAGCGCGGCGCGGGAAACGCGGCCGTGATCGTGGTCGAGCGTGGCACGAACCGCGTCGTCGCGTGGGTCGGCTCGGCGGGCTACTTCGACGCCCGGCATGCCGGCGCCTACGACTACGCGCGCGTGCCGCGCTCGCCGGGGAGCACGCTCAAGCCCTTCCTCTACGCGCTGGCGCTCGAGCGCGGCGCCATCACCCCGGCCACCATCCTGGACGACATCCTCCGCACCCCGGGCGACATCACCAACGCGGACGAGGCCTTCCTGGGTCCGCTCCTGCCGCGCGTCGCCCTGGCCAACTCGCGCAACGTCCCGGCGGCGAACCTCCTCGACCGCCTCGGCCTGGACGACGGCTACGCCTTCCTCCGCGACCTCGGGCTCCACGACGGCGACCAGCCCGGGCGCCACTGGGGTCTCGGGCTTGCGATCGGCGCCATGCCGACCACGCTCGAGCGCCTCGTGCGCGCCTATGCGGTGCTGGCCGGCGACGGGCGCGCCGGCGAGCTGGTGTGGTATCGGGGCCAGTCGCTCGCCCCGCCGCGGCGCCTCCTCTCCGAGGACACCGCGCGCCTGGTGACGCTCTTCCTCGCCGACCCGATGGCGCGCCTGCCGACCTTCCCGCGCATGGGGCCGAGCGAGTACCCGTTCCCGGTCGCGGTGAAGACGGGCACGTCGTCCAAGTACCGCGATGCCCTGACGGTGGCGTACTCGACGCGCTACGTGGTCGGCGTCTGGCTCGGCCGTCCGGACTACCGGCCGATGAGCCGGCTCACGGCCTTCAGCTCGGCCGCGGGCCTCGCGCAGCGCATCCTCGGCCACCTCCACCAGGGCCAGCAGGACGGCCTCGAGGACCTCCAGTTCCCGCCGCCGCGGGGCTATCGCGCGGTCCGCATCTGCGCCCTCACCGGCAAGCGCGCCACGCACGCGTGCGGGCAGGTGCTGCTGGAGTGGTTCCGCCCGGGCCAGGAGCCGCTCGAGGACTGCGACGCGCACGTCCTCGAGCCGGTGGACGCGCGCGACGGGCTCCTCGCCTCGGCCGCGACGCCCCGCCGCTTCGTCGAGGTGCGGCGCTTCACGGTGCTCCCCGCGCGCTACGCCGCGTGGGCGGCGGCGAACGGGCTCCCGCGCCCGCCGGTGGGGGTGAGCCCGCTCGATGCGCCGCCCGCGCCCCTCGCGCGCGAGGCGCCGCCCTCGCGCCTTCGCATCCTCGCGCCGCGGAGCGGGCTCATGCTCGTGCGCGACCCCGAGAGCCCGGCCATCATGACGACGCTCGCGCTGCGCGTGATCGTCGAGCCGCCGGCCGAGCAGGTCGTCTGGTACGTCGACGGCGCGCCTTTCCGGGTGGTGGACTACCCGTACACCACGCGCTGGGCGCTCGCCCCCGGCGAGCACACCTTCCAGGCGCGGCTGCCGTTCGCGCGCGCCGGCTCCGAGGCGGTGCGCGTGCGCGTCGAGTGAGCGGGGTGGCTTCCGCGCCGCCCAGCGCAGTATAAGGCGGGTCACCATGGGAGAGACCGAGACCGTGCTGGGCCCGTCGGCGGTCTTTCAGGCCTTCCTCTCGTATCAGAAGACCGAGGCACTACGGGCCGCAATCGACGTCGACCTGTTCACGGCGATCGGCGCGGGGGCCGGCAGCTTGCAGGAGATCGCCGCGCGCTGCCAGGCGTCGGAGCGCGGGGTGCGCATCCTCGCCGACTACCTGGTGGTGCACGGGTTCCTGGTGAAGAGCGACGGGCGGTACGCGCTCGCCCCCGCCGCTGCGACGTTCCTCGACCGCGCCTCGCCCGCCTGCATCGCCACGGCGATCCACTTCCTCGCCTCGCCGCAGGTGATGCGGGGCTTCGGCCAGCTCACCACCGCCGTGCGCACGGGGCGGGCCGCGGTCGGCGAGGAGCAGCTCGCCCCGGACCATCCCATGTGGGTCGAGTTCGCGCGCTCGATGGCGCCGCTGGCGCGGATGATGGCCGAGCTGCTCGCCAACCGGCTCGACGCCTCGGCCGCGGGGCCGTGGAAGGTGCTCGACATCGCCGCGGGCCACGGCCTCTTCGGGATCACGCTCGCCATGCACAACCCGAAGGCCGAGATCGTCGCGCTCGACTGGAAGAACGTGCTCGCCGTGGCCGCGGAGAACGCACGCGCGGCCGGGGTGGCGAACCGCTTCCGGACGCTCCCCGGGAGCGCCTTCGAGGTGGACTACGGCTCGGGCTACGATCTCGTCCTGCTCACCAACATCCTCCACCACTTCGACCCGGCCGGCTGCGAGGCGCTGCTCGGCAAGGTCCATCGGGCGCTCGCGCCCGGCGGCCGCGCCGTGGCGGTCGAGATGGTGCCGGACGAGAGCCGCGTCGCGCCGCCCGACGCCGCGGCGTTCGCGCTCGTCATGCTGGCCGGCACGCCGGCGGGCGACGCCTACACCTTCACCGAGTACGAGCGCATGTTCCGCAACGTCGGCTTCGCGCGCAGCGAGCTCTGGGAGCTGGTCCCGTCGCCGCAGCGGGCGGTGATCGCCTACCGCTGAAGCTCCCCGCCGGGGAGGGGCGCACGGGGCCCCGCAGCGCGGCCCCCCTTGACGCCGCCCGCGGGCGGGCCTATGCGTCAACTCCTCCTCTTCGCTTCCCGAGAGACGTCCGGACTGGCCATGCAGCTGGCCGACCTCTTCGTGCACGACGTCGACGTCTCGGACCCCGGCGCCCGGGATCCGGAGTTCATCCGCGAGATCGCCCTCCCGTTCTTCGACGCGCTCAGGATCCATTACTTCCGGGCGGAGATCGACGGCGCGGACAACGTCCCCCGCGACCGCCCGTTCATCGCGGTCGCGAACCACAACGGCGGGCCGCTCCTCCCCGACTGCTGGGTGCTGGTGTCGTACTGGTGGTCGCTCCTCGGCGTGGAGCGTCCCGCATACGCGATGGTGCACGACGCCGCGCTCCGCATCCCGCTCTTGCGGACCTTCCTCGTCAAGATGGGCGGGCTGCGCGCCTCGCGCGAGAACGCCGCGAAGGTCCTCCGGCTGGGGGCGCCGCTTCTCATCTACCCGGGCGGGGAGCTCGACTGTCTCAAGAGCTTCTGGCGCCGCCACACCATCGACTTCCACGGCCGCGCGGGCTTCGTCCAGCTGGCGCTCGAGCACGGCGTCCCGATCCTGCCCGTGGTCGACGTCGGGGGACACGAGGTCTACGTCACGCTCTTCTCGAGTCAGCGCCTGGCGCGCTGGACGGGGATGTCGCGCTGGACGCGCGTCAAGACGTTGCCGGTGAACCTGGGCCTGCCGTGGGGCGTGTGGCTCTCGGGCTTCCTGCCCTACCTGCCGCTGCCCGCGAAGTTCGTGTACCGCGTCGGCCCGCCGATCGAGCTGGGCCACGATCCCGACGCGGCGTGCGACGCGCGCGCCGTGCGGCACGCCTACGACCGGGTGAGCAGGATCATGCAGGAGATGCTCGACGGCCTCGCAGCGCGGCGGCGGCTGCCGGTCTTCGGGTGAGAGGCACCACGAACAGGAGGTAATGCCATGCCGACCTTCGTGTCGTTGCTCCGCTTCACGCAGCGTGGGATCGAGGCGATCAAGGACGGGCCCGCCCGGCTCGAAGCGGCCAGGGAGGCGTACCGAGCCGCCGGCGCGAAGCTCCGGGACTTCTACCTGGTGACCGGCAAGTACGACGCGGTGGTCATCGCCGAGGCGCCGGACGACGAGACGGCGGTCAAGCTCTCGCTCGCCCTCAGCGCCAGGGGCAACGTGCGCATCGAGACCTGCCGCGCCTTCGGCGAGGAGGAGTACCGGCGCATCGTCGCCGGCCTGCCCGCCGTGAAGTAGGCGCGCCGCCCGTTCGTAGTGGCGGCGACGGTCCGGTGCCCGCCGCGTCCCGGCGTGAATGGCAGCATCCGGCGCGGGGCTGTATAGGGGCGCATGACACGATTCGCGGTCGTCGGCTCCGGAGCGTGGGGCACCGCGCTCGCCTGCCACCTGGCGAGGCTCGAGCACGCGGTGACGGCGTGGGCGTACGAGCCCGAAGTGGCCGAGGAGATCGCCACCCGGCACACGAATTCGGTCTACCTCCCGGACGTCTCGCTCCCGGACACCATCCGGGCATCGGCGGATGCCCGGGAGGTGGCGGCGAGCGGGGACGTGGTCGTCCTCGTCCCCCCCTCGAGCCACCTGCGCGCCGTGTCGACGCTGGCGGCCCCAGGCGTGCGGAGCGACGCGCTCGTCGTGGTCGCCACGAAGGGTATCGAGGAGCGGACGCTGAAGCTCATGTCGATGGTGCTCGAGGAGACGATGCCCGACCTCGAGCCCGAGCGCCTCGCCTTTCTCTCCGGGCCGACCTTCGCGCGCGAGGTCGCCTGCGGCCTCCCGACCGACGTCGTGGTGGCGTCGAAGGGAATGGTCGCCGCCCGCAAGGTGCAGGATCTCGTCCATTCCGCCACACTACGGACCTACTCGAGCGCCGACCCGGTCGGCGTCCAGGTGGGCGGCGCGGTCAAGAACGTGATGGCGATCGCCACCGGGGCCTGTGATGGCCTGCGCTTCGGCGCGAACGCGCGTGCCGCGCTGATCACGCGCGGGCTCGCCGAGATGGCCCGGCTCGGCGTGGCGCTCGGGGCCGATCCGCTCACGTTCCTCGGGCTGGCCGGGGTGGGCGACCTGGTGCTCACCTGCACGGGCGACCTCTCGCGCAACCGCACGCTCGGGCTGCGGGTCGCCGAGGGCGCCGACCCGGCCGCCTACCTCGCGCGCCAGCGCTCGGTGGCCGAAGGGTTCTCGACCGCGGCGGCGGCGTACGACCTGGCGCGAAAGGTGGGCGTCGACATGCCCGTCACCGAACAGGTGTACCACGTGCTGCACCGCGGGCGGCCGCTCCTCGAGGCCGTGCGCCAGCTGCTCGAGCGCGGGCACAAGGAGGAGCTGCAGGGCATTCGGGGCTCGTGATCTCTGACGGCGTGACGGGTGCGGCGAGGACGCCAGCCGGACGCTCGGGGTGGCGGCCGCCAGGTCGACGATCTGCGAGTAGGCTGCACTCCGCGCCGGGTCGCACGTCGTCCGTCCGCCTCACGCCGGTGGTCCGGTCGCGGCAATCCAGCCATGCGCGGCGAGGAAGCGGCGCAGATGCGGATCGTCGGCGGAGAGCGGCGGCAGCCACTCGCGGACGAGCGTCCGCCGCCACCAGGCCCCGCTCGGGTCGCCGGGCGGCGCGAACTCGTAGCGGTAGAGGCGGGCGCGGACGTGGCGCGGCGGCGCATCGGGGAAGGGGTTGGTGGCCAGGAGGCTGAGCGCCCCCGGGTCGTCGTGGAGGAGCTTCCACACCAGGTGAAGCGTCCACGGATAGCGCTCCGGCGTCGACATGGCGGCGAACCAGATCTGCCAGTCGATCCGCTCCTGGTAGGGCGCGACGACGCATGGCCGGCGCATGACGTCGCCGGGCTTGCACTTGAACTCGTACTCCCGCCAGACGGTGGCGTCGGTGATGGTCGCGTCGCTCGTGCCCTCGAAGACGATCTCGGGGCGCAGGCGGCCGACGCTCCCGAAGGCGCCGTAGGTGTTCACCAGCTCGAGGCGGTTGAAGGCCGTGTTCATCATCTGGCGCTCGGAGAGCAGGTTGCGCACGGGATCGATGCTCAGCACGGCGACCAGCACCACCAGCGCGGCGACCGTCGCCTGCTCGGCGCGCGAGGGTTGCGCTGCCGCCGCGGCGCGCTCGGCGCGCACGACGAGGCGGCGCGGTAGCACGCGGCGGAGCAGCGAGTCGTCGAAGCAGGCGAGGATGGGTACGATCGTGAGCCAGTTCAGGAAGGAGAGGTTCCCGCTCAGGATGAGCGACACCTGGAACGCAAGGAGCACCCCGCCCGCCACGTGCCGCGCCGCGCGCGGCCAGAACGCGAACCACGGGGCCACCAGCTCGGCCACGTGGTTGAACAGCACGCCGCACCTCTGGAACCAGCGCGGCTTGAAGTGCAGCCAGCGGCTCAGCGGGTTCGGCAGCGGCTGCGTCTCGTAGTGGTAGTAGAGGCAGGTGAGGTCGCGCCAGCACGAATCGCCGCGTAGCTTGATGAGTCCCGCGCCCAGCATGATGCGGAAGACGAGCCAGCGGTAGAGCCAGAGGACCGCTGCCGGCGGCGGACGCCGTGGGAACGGGCGCGGATCGAGGAGCGGGCAGAGGAAGACCGCGAGGAAGCCGGTCTCGAGGAGCTGGATCTCCCAGCCGTAGCCGTACCAGTCCTGCCCGATGTGCACGAAGGAGAGGTAGAGCGCCCAGAGGACGGCCATGAGGAGCGCGTTCGCGAAGCCGGCCAGCACCACGAGCGAGAGGCCGGCCCCGAGCCAGGCCATGGCGAGCATGAAGCCGTCCGAGGCGTCGAGCCAGAAGAGGCTCGGGAGCTGGAGGGACGCCGCCCGACGCGAGCCGAAGTGCGCCTCCAGACGATGGAGGAAGAGCGGGACGGGCGTGAGCCCGTCGTGGCCGAGCAGCGGGAGCAGCTGGCGGGCGAGGCAGAGGAAGGCGATGAAGTAGACGAAGCCGAGGAGGCGAAGGAGGACGAAGCGGGTGAGCCAGTAGGGCGAGCGCGTCACCGTGGGCTCGGCTTCTAAAGCCACCTCGCGGACACCACACTAGCGACGGGCGCGTGCGGCGATCAACCCGCCGCCCGGCGGAGATCGTCCCGTTGATCGAGCCCGCGCCGCGCTGACGGCTGCGGCTCAGCCGCCCGCGGCGGTCTGCTTCGTCGCCTCGACGTCGATCGTGATCGACACCTCGTCGCCGACGGCCACGCCTCCGGCCTCGAGCGCCTGGTTCCAGGTGAGGCCGAAGTCCTTGCGATGGATCGTGGTGGTGGCCTGCGCGCCGGCGCGGGTGTTGCCCCAGGGGTCCTTGATCTCGCGCGTGGGGCCCTGGACGTCGAGGCTCACCTCGCGCGTGACGCCGTGGAGGGTCAGGTCGCCCGTCACCTTGAAGTGTCCCGCGCCGGCCTGCTCGATCTTCTTCGACACGAAGCTGATGGTCGGGTACCTGGCCACGTCGAGGAAGTCGGGGCTCTTCAGGTGCGTGTCGCGCTTCTCGACGCGGGTGTCGATGCTGGCGGCGTCGATGGCGGCCTGGATCTTCGAGTGCGTGAGGTCCTTCTCGTCCACCTCGACGCTGCCACTCAGCTTGGCGAACTCGCCGCGCACGTTGCTCACCATGAGGTGGCGGACCGAGAACTGCACGCTGGTGTGGGACGGATCGAGGTTCCAGGTGACGGCTTCGGCGAACGAGGGGAGGGCGAGAGCGACGGCGATCAGCAGGTTGCGCATGCGGCCCCTCCTATGCGCGCGAGCGAGCTCAGGCAAGTGGATTGACGCAGCTCGCCGGGGCGAACATCGCGGTGATGGGCCAGGCGAACCACTTCGCCAACGTCGCGCGCGGATCGCGGGGCATCGCCGCCCGGCCCGCGGTGGCGCCGGGGATGGCGGTGCCATACGGTCAGCGCCCGCGCGCTACGCGTGGCGATTCCGCACCGGCGGCCCGCCGCTCGCTCGGACGCGCCCCACGCTCGCGCACGGAAGCGCTCCGGGCGGGGCGCTGAGTCCAGGCATGCGGCGCGCGAGGCGCCTCCCAGCGTGCGGAGGGCGGAGCGCCGCCCGGCCCCTGATGTTGCTTCTCGTGCGGCGCGGGCTGCGGCCGCGGCGCGTGCGTGCCCTCGTGTGGTGCGCGCGGCGGCGGAGCGCCGAGCTGCGGGGGTGGAGCGCCACGCGCCGGGCGCTCCCGCTCCACCCTGCGCGCCGGCGCAGGTGGCGCGGGGCGCGCGCGTTCCGCGTGGTGCGGTGGGGGTGGCGGTGCGGCGCGCTCGGCAGGGCGCCGCTCCGCGTCGTGCGGGAGGGCCGGCGGTGTGCCGCGCTCGGCAGCGCGCGCGCCGCCGTGCGGGCGGCGCTCCGCGGTGGTCGGCGCCCGCGGCGCTGCGGGGGCACGAGGCGGGCCGAGGTTCGGACGCTCGCCGTGCGTGTGCTGCGATGGCGGCGCGGGACGCGCCCCCGCCTCGAGCCGGCGGTGCCCCGCTCCCGGCGGCGGTGGCGGGGTCGCGCGGCTGCCGAACGAGGCCTGGCGGCCGCCGCCCTGGGGCCGCGGCGCGTGCACGAGCCGCGGCGGCGGCGCGGCGCTCGACGCCGGGTTGAGCCCCGCGGCGCGCAGGCGGTGCGAGAGATCCTGCGGCGGGCGCGTCGCCACCACGGGCCGCGCATGCACCGCCTGCGGCGGGCGGATGGCGTGGCCTTCCTTGGCGACCAGGCTTGCCGGCGTGGGCTTCACGCCGAGCCGCCCGTGGATTGGACGGAGACGTTGCGCGTCGGCCGCGCCCAGGCGCACGTGCTCGACATGCCCCCGGCCGAAGTGATCGCGCTGCACCGCAATCACCGCGTTGTGGACGTGCGTATTCTGGAAGACCGTCACGTTCCGCACGTTCACGTAGGTGTTGTGCTGGATGACGACGTTGTTGTTGACGAAGCGCGGGCCGCCCCAGCCGCCCCACCAGCACGTCCCAACGAAGCCGACCGGGCCCCACCAGGGGATGACCGGCTCGCCGAAGCCGAGCGCCACCCAACTCACGAACGGGACGCCGACGCTCACCGACACGCCGACGCCCGGCGCGCCGAAAAAGGCGACCAGCGCGGGCGCGTACACGGGCGCCGCCACGACCGGGCCCGGCGCCCAGCCCCAGAAGCCGTTGACGTACACCCAGCGGCCGTAGTGGTACGGTGCCCAGCCCCACGGCGCGTCATCCACCCAGGTCCAGCCGTAGTACGGGTCCCAGACCCAGCGCCCGGTCGAGTACGGCGCCCAGTCGGGCGGCACCTCGTGGGGCACCCACACGTGGCCGTAGCGCGGCGTGTCGCGCCAGTCGCCGTGGCGGTCGAGGTCCTCGCTGCCCGCGACCTCGGGGGACACGTAGGCCGCGCTGGGCGACGGCTCGCTCGGGCGCCCGGTGCGGTCGAGGTTCCAGCGGTCCCAGTCGTCGGGGTCGGGGGCCGCGCTGGTGCTGAGCTGCGGCGTGTCCGTCCCTTCCAGCACTAACTGTTTGTCGGAGCCGACGTCGGTGGCCTCGCCGTCGGCAGGGACGAGGGTTGCCTCGCCGCCGCGGCGGGTCGAGAAGGTGGTACGCTCCTGCTCGACGTCGATGCGGTAGTAGCCCGGGTGATCGATGGTGAAGGCACCGTTGGGTGTGTCGACCTCGATCGCCTGGCCGCGCGGGAGGCGGCGCACGTCCACCGCGGCGTGGCCGGTTGTCAACTTGAACTGCTGGAGGTCGGGCTCGAGGGACTCGAAGCCCAGCTCGGTCCCGGCCCCGGCGCGCACGAAGGCACTGGGGCCGACCTGGAGCTCGAGGTTGGCGTTCTCGCCGGTGTAGAGGGAGTCACCCGCAGCGAGGGGAGTGTTCACCTTCGCGGGGGCCCAGTCCTCCGCGCCGGGACGCCAGAAGGACACCTCGCCGTCGGTGAAGCTGAGCCGCGGGGGGGTGGCGCCCGCCCCTCGCGGCACCGCCGCCGCGACACCGGGTGCCCGGCCGGCCACCGCCACGAGAACTACGAGAGCCGTCGTCGCGAGCCGTTTCCACCCCATGGTCGTCATCTCCTCTCCACGCCCACAGGGCGCGGTCCGAGCAAAACAGGCCGCCCGGCCTGCGGTTACGCCCGGGGAGGGACTCCTTACCTCCGCTCTGCGGCCCCTATTGGACTTCCGAGCAGACAGCAAGGCGAGCGAGGATCCGGGGGGACGCGGAGATGAGCGCCGTCCTCCGTCGAGCGGCGCTGCTTCGCTGGGCGGACGCTGCTGCGCGATTGTGCAGCCGCGGCGTGGAGGGTCCGATGCAACGCGGCCCGACCCCTGGCCGCGGACTTGCTGCTCGCAGCGTGTCGGGAGAATGCGATGCTGACCGGACTTGCGCACCTGCTCATCGCGTGGGCGACGGTGGCCGCGGCGCTCGGTGTGATCGCCCGTATTCGCTGAAGCATCAGGCCGGTGGCTCGGCTTCGTCGCGGAGGCCGAGCGCGATCACCCCCGCCAGGACGAGCCCGCCTGCCAGGATGGCGAGCCCGCCGGCGAAGCCGTGGGTGCGCTCCTTGACGAGCCCGATCAGGTAGGGGCCGAGGAAGCCGCCCAGGTTGCCGACCGAGTTGACGAGCGCGATCGCGCCCGCGGCCGCGCTCCCGCTCGCGAAGGTGGCCGAGCGGGCCCAGAACGGCCCGAGCGCGCTCCACACCCCGAGCGCGCCGAGCGAGAGGGCGAGCAGCGACCCGACGGGCGACGTGACGCTCGCGCTCGCGAGCAGCCCTGCCGCACCGACGAATGCCGACCCGGCCAGGTGCCAGCGCCGCTCCCCGCATCGATCCGAGTGCGCGCCGACGACCACCATGCCGATCGCCGCGGCCAGGTACGGGACCGCCGACACCATGCCCACCGCGAGGTCCCCGAGCCCGCCGAAGCCCTCGATGATCTGCGGGATCCAGAAGCTCACGCCGTAGACCCCGCACGCGAGCGCGAAGTAGAGGAGCCCGAGCAGCCACACCCGCCGGTGCGCGAGGGCCTGCACGACGCCGTAGCCGTGCCGCGCCTGCCGCTCGGCGTGCTCGCGCCCCATGTGCTCCGCAAGCCACCTGCGCTCCTCGGGCGCGAGCCAGTCGGCCATTTCCGGGCGATCGGTCAGGTAGACGAGCACGGCGAGCCCGAACGCCACCGCCGGCAGGCCTTCCAGGAGGAAGAGCCACTGCCAGCCCGCCAGCCCGCCCCGGCCGCCGAGCCCCACGAGGATGGCCCCGGAGATGGGCCCGCCCACCACGCCCGCCATCGCGGTCGCAGTCATGAAGCGCGCCACGGCGCGCGCCTGCTCGGCGGCGGGGAACCAGTAGGTGAGGTAGAGGATCATTCCGGGAAAGAACCCCGCCTCGGCCGCGCCGAGGAGGAAGCGGAGCGCGTAGAAGCTCGCCGCGCCGCGCGCGAGCATCATCGCCGCCGAGATGACGCCCCAGCTGATCATGATGCGCGCCATCCACACGCGCGCGCCCACCCGGTGCATGATCAGGTTGCTCGGCACCTCGAAGAGGAAGTAGCCGATGAAGAAGATGCCCGCGCCGAGGCCGTAGACGGCGTCCGTGAAGCCCAGGTCCTGCCGCATCTGGAGCGCCGCGAAGCCGACGTTGATGCGGTCGAGGTAGGCGACCACGTAGAGGACGAACATGAAGGGGATGAGGCGGCGGCTCACCTTCGCGAGGACGGCGGCGGCGAAGGCGGGGTGGTCGTGACCGGCGGGCGTCAGCGGCGGGCTCGCTCACCTGGTGTGCTGTCCGCGACGTGGCTCGGCACTCGCAGTAAAGCCACCTCGCGGACACCACACTAGGAGGCCTCCTAGTGCACCGCGCGCCCGGGCGGGAGGCTGGACTCGGCGTCGTACGCGTGCGAGAGCACGACGTGGTAGCCGGCGACGCGGTCGGTCTCGGTCTCGGAGATGAGCTCGAACATGTACTCGTCCTCCGCCTCTCCCGCGACGCCCTGCACGTAGGCGATGTCACCCGGCGTCACGACGATCTCGCCCACGAGGGTCTTGCCGCGGATCAGCTGCACGACACGGGTGTCGTCCCCCTCGACGGCGAAGTGCCAGTGGAGGTCGTCGTCGTCGTAGAGCACGACCTCGGGCGTGCCCGCGCGCAGGATGCAGTTCGGGTGGGCCTGGAGCCAGGTCCAGAAGGCCTGGAAGGAGAGCGTCGCGGCCGCGTGCTCGATGTGCTTTTGGGATGCCATGGCGGCCCGATGCTAACGCCCGCGCGCCGCGTTTGCCAGCGACCGTTCTTGACTTCCGGAGGGCTTCGGAGCGATCCCGGCCCGGCATGGGGCTCCTCGACCGCTTCCGGCTGACGGACAGGGTCGCGCTCGTGACCGGCGCCGGCCGTGGTATCGGCCAGGCGATCGCGCTCGCCTTCGCCGAGGTGGGCGCCGACGTGGTGTGCGCCGCGCGCACGGAAACGGAGATCGAGACGACGGCCGCACGGGTGCGCGGCTTTGGGCGGCGCGCGCTCCCGGTCCGCTGCGACGTGACCGACCCGGCGCAGCTCGAGGAGGTCGTCGGGCGCACGATGGCGGACTTCGGCCGCATCGACCTCCTGGTCAACAACGCGGGCGGCTTCCCGCCCATGCCGTTCCTCGACACGGATCTGCCGTCGTGGGAGTGGTGCCTCAGGTTCAACCTGACCTCCGCCTTCCTGCTCACCCGCGCGTGCCTCCCCCACATGCTCGCGCGCGACGGCGGTGCGGTGCTGAACATCTCGTCCGCGGCCGGGCGCATCGTGCGCAAGGGCTTCGTTGCCTACGGCACGGTGAAGGCGGCGCTCTCGTTCATGACCAGGCAGCTCGCCGCCGAGTTCGCGCCGCGCGTGCGCGTGAACGCGCTCGCGGTGGGCGCGGTGGAGACGTCGGCGCTGCGGCCCTTCCTCACCGACGAGATCCGAATGCAGATGGAGGCGATGACGCCCATGCGCCGCATCGGGTCGGTGGAGGACGTCGCCCTGGCCGCCCTCTGGCTATGCTCACCCGCCGGCGGCTGGGTGACCGGCAAGGTGGTCGAGGTGGACGGTGGCACCGAGTCGACCAACTGGCCGTTCGACTGAGATGCCCTACCGCGTGATCCAGTGGAGTACGGGGAACGTCGGGCGCTTCGCGCTCCGCTGCATCATCGGGCACCCGGAGCTGGAGTTGGCCGGCCTGTGGGTGTCGGGCGCGGCGAAGGCCGGGAGGGACGCGGGCGAGCTGTGCGGGCTCGCGCCGGTGGGTGTGCGCGCGACCACCGACGCCGACGCGCTGCTCGCGCTCGACGCGGACTGCGTTTGCTACACGGCGACGGCGGACCTCCGGCCGTTCGAGGCGGTCGAGGACATCTGCCGCATCCTCGCGTCCGGGAAGGATGTCGTCTCCAGCTCGATCGTCCCGCTCGTGCACCCCCGCTCCTTCTTCCCCGAGGTGCGCGACAAGCTGGAAGACGCGTGCCGACGGGGCAGGACATCCTTCTTCACCTCGGGGATCGACCCGGGGTTCGCGAACGACCTGCTGCCGCTCGCGCTGTCGGGGCTGTGTCAGCGCTGGACGGAGGTGCGCATCCTCGAGATCATCAACTATGCGACCTACGACCAGCCGCAGGTGCTGTTCGAGACGATGGGGTTCGGCAAGCCGCTCGATCACACGCCGCTCCTGCTCGCACCGGGCTCCTTGACCTTCGCGTGGGGCGGGACGGTCCGGCTCCTCGCCGAGGGGCTGGCGGTCGAGCTGGAGGACATCCGCTCCGTCTACGAGCGGCGGCCGGCCGTGCGCCCGATCCGGGTCGGTGCGCACACGGTCGAGCCCGGCACCATGGCCGCGCTCCGCTTCGAGGTGCAGGGGATCGTGGGCGGGCGGCCGGCGATCGTGGTCGAGCACGTGACCCGGCTCGACGACGAGCTCGCGCCGGAGTGGCCGCAGGGGAAGGGAAGCTATCGCGTGCTGATCAAGGGCACGCCCGCGATGCGCTGCGAGCTCGAGTTCGAGGACGAGAAGGGCGACCGCGCCGTGGGCGGGGTGCTGCTCGCGGCGACGCGGATCGTGAATGCGATCCCCGCGGTGTGCCGGGCGAACCCGGGACTCCTGTCGGCGCTCGACCTGCCGCTCGTGACGGGGCGGGGGCTCGGACCTCCAGGCGCGCATGAGCCAGACGTGGTCCCCTGAGAGCGCCACACCGGGTTGTCGGACCAGCAGCGCGAGCACCTTCCTCCGCCGGCCGGGCGATGAACGCCGGATTGCCGCGCAGCACGATCGGCCGCTGCATCAGCTGACGGGGCTCCCCTGTTGTTGTCGCGGTGGCTCACCCGCCCGGGTGAGTAGCTGCGGGCGGGGTTCGGGTGTTGACTCCGGCCATCTCGCGACGCATGCGTAGCACTGCGATCTGCCATCGGTCTCTCTGCGCGGCGCTCCTCGTGAACGCACTGCTGGCCGGGGACGCGCACGCCGGCGTCTCCCGGCTGCGGCGCATGGTGGTTGTCGGCGACAGCCTGCTCGCGGGCTTCGGCTCGGGCGGCTTCGTCGGCGTTGGGCGTCCGGGGCAGGTGGACAGCGCCCCGGCCTTCGTCGCCCGGCGGGCGCAGGTGCGGCTGCCCTTGCCCTTCTTGAGCGCGCCCGGCGTGCCGCCGCCGCTCGGGATCGTGGACGCCAACGGCAATGGCCGCCTCGACCGAGGCGAGGTGCGGCGCACGCACGACGGCCTCGGCTTCCGCGCCCACCCGGGCAAGACCGCGCGCAACCTCGCCGTCCCGGGCGAGGACACCCGGAGCGTCTTTCAGAAGATCGCCGCGGAAGACATCGCCGGCGGGCTCGTCACGGGCGACGTGAACGGGCGTGACGTGCTCAAGTTCCTGATCCTCGGCCTCCCGCTCCGGCCCGAGCCCGTGTCGCAGGTGAGCCGCGCGCGCGACCTGCGTCCGAGCTTCCTCCTGGTCTGGATCGGGAACAACGACGTGCTCGACATGGCGACCGACACCAGCCCCGGCGCGGTGACGCTCACGGCGGACGAGTTCGGGGGCCGCTTCCGCGCCTTGCTCGACGCGCTGGCCGACACGCAGGCGGACATGGCGGTCGCCAACCTCCCCGATCCGACGGCCATCGCGGCCCTGCGCCGCGCCGCCGGGGACGTGACGAGCTGTCGCGCGACGGACGGCACGACCGAGCCGGTCGCCGCGGACGACCTCCTCTCGATCGATCTCTCCCCCGACCGGCTGCCCACTCCCCCGTGCGCCAAGGTGCTGGATGCGGCCGAGCGTGTGCAGGTGCGGGCCAGGGTGAGCGCTTTCAACGACGAGATCGCGGCGGCCATCGCGGACACGGAGCGGACCCGCGGCGTCGTGATCGCGCCGGTCGACCTGTTCACGGGCTTCGATCAGCTGGGCGCGAGCGGCGTCGACCTGAACGCCGACGGCACACCGGATCTCACCACGCGCTATCTGGGCGGCATCTTCAGCCTGGACGGCATCCACCCGACGCGGACCGGCAACGCCCTCATCGCCAACACGTTCATCGAGGCGATCAACGCCCGCTTCGGCGAGTCGATCCCGCACGTGGACGTCGCGCGGGTGGCGGCGCACGACCCGCTCGCTCACAGCCGCTTCCGTCCCGCGGGCGAGGTGCCCTTCGGCGTGATCGGCGACAGCGAGGGCGACGACCTGGGGGCGTTCTTCACGCGGACCTTCGCGCGGATCGCGGACGGGATCGACGACCTGAGACAGCGGTTCGAGCGGCTGTTCTAGCTGGATCGTCCCCTCGCGGTGAAGGAGAACTGCCGGCGGCGTGCAGTGACGCCAGCCCCGTTGAACTCCGCGATGGCGCTGCGCTACGGTCCCCGGCGATGGAGCTCCGGGGCAGCTGCAACGGCTGCGGCGCCTGTTGCAAGGTCCTGGTCCTCGAACAGTCGCCCGAGGAGGTGCGGCAGATGGCCGCCCTGACCCGCGTGCTCGGCATTCCCTCCGACCACGTCTTCGCCGCCGAGCACTGGCATCCGCTGACGCGTGCGGAGGCGACGGCGCTGAACCCGTTCTACACGAGCCGGCTCCCCGCGGACGCGCAGCTCTACACCTGCGATCGGCTCGGCGCGGACGGCCGCTGCACCGTGTACGAGGAACGACCGCTCGTCTGCCGCGGCTACCCCTGGTACGGCCAGGCGCCGCGCGAGATGCCGCTCGCCGATCCGGAGTGCGGCTACGCGGTCGATCTCCCGGGCCGCGCGGGCTGACGCGCGTGGTGCCCGGCAGCGCCGTGATGCCCTCGTCCAGGAGGAGGTCGCTGTCATGGACTACCGGGGTCTGATTACCGTGGTCACGGGTGCCTCGACCGGCATCGGCCGGGAGACCGCCATCGCGCTCGCGCGGCGCGGCGCCACCGTGATCGGCATCGCCCGCGGCGCCGAGAACCTGGCGCGCCTGCAGGAGAGCGCCCGCGGCCTCTCCGGAACGGTCGAGACCGCCCAGGCCGACGTGAGCGACGCCGAGGCCATCACCGCGACGCTGCGCCGCCTGGAGCGGGCGCACGGCCGCGTGGACGTCCTGGTGAACAACGCGGGGACCGGGGCCTACAAGCCCGCGGTGCGGACGTCGGCGGTCGAGTTCGAGTCGATCATGCGCACCAACTACCTGGGCGCCGTCGCCTGCGCCCTCGCGGTCCTCCCCGGGATGCTCGGCCGGCGGAGCGGCCACATCGTCAACGTCTCCTCACCCTCGGCCTTCTCGCCGCCGCCCGGGCAGACGGCCTACGCCGCCTCGAAGGCCGCGCTCGACGCCTTCTCCGAGGCCCTGCTGCTCGAGGTGCGCGAGCAGGGCCTGCGCGTGTCGATCGTGTACCCCGGCCACGTGATCACGCCGCTCACCCTCGAGCAGTTCAAGGGCCAGCCCATGCCGCCCAGGTTCGTGTGCATGGACGCCGCGCGGGTCGCGGCGGGCGTCCTGGAGGCGCTCGAGAGCAGGAAGTTCCGCATCTACCTGCCCTGGTTCACGGGGCTCACCCCCCTCGTGAAGAGCCTCGCGCCCGAGTTCGTACGGCGCCAGACGCTGCGGGCGCAGCCGCTGACCGCGTCGTGACCAGCAACCCTTCAGCGGGTGGGAGTTGCGGGGACAAGAGCTCCGAGCCGGCGCAACGCGTGGGTCACGCTCGGCGTCAGCGTGTGTCCCCCGCGCGTGCCACATCGGGAGGCAACGTCTCCCACCTTGACGTTCCCCGTGCGTATCGCGCATCATGCCGAACACTGCCGATCCAAACGGGATCGCCGGCTCGTGTCCCGGACCGTGTTGGATCGGGCGTCGCGTCCGCGTGACCGTGCCGGTCGTGCCCAGGTGTGTGCGGAGGGTGGGCTGGCGAGGAGATCGACCATGCCACACGGATCAGATAGGGCTCCGGCTCCGGACTTTCGCGCGCTGTTCGGGTCCGCGCCGCGGCGGCCTCGTCCTGACCGCGGACCTGACCATCGTCGCGGCCAGCGACGCCTACCTGCACGCGACCATGACCAAGCGCGAGGATCCTCGGCCGCAAGCTCTTCGAGGTCTTCCCGGACAACCCCGACGATCCGCATGCGACGGGCGTTCCCAACCTGGGCGCCTCGCTGGGCCGCGTCCTCGAGAGCGGCGCGCCGCGGTCTTGCCGGCGGCGGCCTCCGAGGCCGCACGGGCGAATGCTGAGGGCAGAGCAAGGATGACGTCCAAGCGTTCCGCGGCTCCCGTGCTCATCGTCGAGGACGACGCGGGTGTGCGCGGCGCGTTCGCCGCCCTGCTCGCGAGCGAGGGCTACCGCGTGCTGGAGGCGGCGGACGGGCTGGAGGCCCTGCGCCTGCTCCGCGCCGCCGAGGATCTGCCCTGCCTGATCCTGCTCGACCTGATGATGCCGCGGATGAACGGCTGGGACTTCCGAGCGGTGCAGCGGCGCGACGAGAGGCTCGACTCGATCCCGGTGGTCGTGGTCTCCGCCGATCCGCTCGCAGCCCGGGCGACGCGCATGGGGGCCGCCGCCGTGCTGCAGAAGCCCGCCGATCCGGACGAGTTGCTGGAGCTGGTCGACCGGCATCGGGTGAGGTGAGGACCCGGGCCGTCCGATGCACGTCTAGGAGCCGGTCAGCCAGTAGCAGTAGTTCGGGTCGTAGTAAGGCGAGTAGGGATCGCAGTAGGGAGAGTAATACGGGTAGGGCGTGTACGGGTAGTAGTAATGTGGGAAGACCCACGGGACGCCGAAGACGACGAAGCCGTTGCCAAAGAAGAAGGGTCCGTGGTGGAAGCCGTGATTGGAGTGGAAGAAGGACCCGGAGCGAAAGCCATGGAAGCCTCCGGGGAAGTGGCCTCCGAAGCGACCACCGCCGAAGTGCCCGCCGCCGCCGAAGTGCCCGCCGCCGCCGAAGTGCCCGCCGCCGCCGAAGTGCCCACCACCGCCGAAGTGCCCACCACCGCCGAAGTGCCCACCACCGCCGAAGTGCGCGCCGCCACCGAAGTGCCCGCCGCCGGCGAAGCCGCCCCCACCGGAGTGGCCGCCGCCATGGCCCATGCACGCCGCGCCGGCGGGCAGCGAGAGCGTCAGCAGGACCGCGAAGCAGAGAGCCGGCGGCCCATGCATCGCCGCGAGCTTCACGAACCGAGTGTGGTCGCGTCGTGGACCCGGGTCAAGCGGCGGCTCCCGCTGAGACGGGCAGCCCCGGCGCCCGCCTCGGGGCGACGGGGCCGAAGGGGACGAGGGCGGGCCCGCTGGCCGCGGCGAAGAGCATGTTGCCGGACCCCCGTCGCTTACGGCAATCGCTCGATCCGGTAGCGCAGGGAGAAGGCGCCGCCCGTCGTCTGGCACATCTCCCCGGACGGGCAGTCGTCGTCGACCACGCAGGTGAGCGTCGTGCTCGTCGAGCAGTTTCCACCCTCGCCGCCCGAGCTCACGGTCTCGTAGTCCATCGAGCCGGAGCCGCCGGCGCCGAAGTCCGGCCCGGCGTAGGCGAGGTTGATCGTCCCGGGGGGGTGCGCGGTCGAAGCCAGGCAGGCGATACCCTTGTTGAACCCGAGCTCGGCGACGTCGGTGGCCAGCGACTTGGCGTACATCGTGTCGACGCACTCGTGCGCCGCGCCGTTGACCTCCAGATGCACCTCCCCGCTCGCCGGCAGGTACTGATCGTAGACCAGCGTCTGCGGGATGACGTCGCCGGTGTTCACCACGTCGAGGCCGCTGAGCTCCTGCCATTCGCCGTTGATCGCGGCCTGCATGACCCAGCTCTTCACGGGCCCGGCGCCGAGGCAGGACTCCCCGCTCGAGCAGTCGGCACTCGTGCTGCACGGGCCGTGGCTGGTGGAGCACGTCTTCGGGGCCACGGGCGTGGCCAGCTGGAGCGCGTTGTTGATGACGAGGTCGCTCACCGTCACCCGGACGTGGGTGAGCGGGGTGGGATCCTTCACCCATCCCGCCAGCAACGTCCCGGCGTACCCGGTGGGGAGGACGCCGTGGACTCGTTTCGTCATCCTGACCCTCACATGCAGGTGCTCCCGGTCCCCGTGGCGCCGGACCACGCGAATGCGCGCCGCGGCGCCGGCCGGTCCCTGCTGGGGGACGATGCGCCGCTTGAGCCTGCCGCCCACCGCGGGGCGCGGCGGCAGCGGCACGTCGAACTCGAAGTCCTGGCCGTTGATCGGCGCCACCGGCTGCGCGAGCGGGAAGCACTCGACGCTCAGGAGGTCGAGGGGCGTCTCCCGGTGCGTCAGGATGCACTCGTCGCTGGCCCCGCCGGCGTAGGGGCTCACGAAGATGTCGACCCTGGTGGCGGGTACCGGCGTGGCGCCGGTCAGGCTCGAGACGACGGCCCCGCGCCCGGTCCGGATCGCGGCCGTCGCCTGCGGGGGATGGAGCTCGGAGCTGTACCCGAAGTGCGCGCCCACACAGGTCTCCCCCGAGCCGCAACTCGGGCACGTGGGCGGCTGGCAGTCGCCGTCGAGCACGCACTGCGAGGCCGTGGTCACGGAGCAGTTCCCGGGCGTCGGGTCCGGATGCCCACAGTCGAAGATCCAGCGCCCCAGGCCGACGATGCGGTCTCCGGTGCCGGCCCAGGCCCAGGCGGGGTAGGTGCCGGCCTCCCATTCGAAGTGAACCTCGCCGTCACCGTTCCCGGTCGCGAGCCGGCCGGCGTCCTCCGGATCGGGCATCACGAAGTGGTTGACGTCGGCCCGGACGTGCGTGGCGGGGAAGTCACCGCTGGTGTCGCCGTGCATGCCCAGGACGGTGCCGTGCACCAGGACGGGCGTGGAGGCGACCGTCATGCCGTTCAGCAGCGGGGCCCACTCGGGGTTGACGAGCACGAGCATGTCGAACAGCGAGGGCTGAATGCCCGTCGGGTAGCAGCCGCCGCCCGCCTGGGCGGCGGCGAGATCGCTGTTGACGGGATCGGCGGCGGCCGGGACCCCCACGCCGAGCACCGCGATGCCGACCGCCAGCTTCAAGCGCACGCGTCCTCTCATCCGGCTGGCCTCCAGGCCTTCCTGCCTTAGCCGATCGATCCCGAGGTCGTCAACGCGGAAAATCGCGCTCGGTCGGAATTCCGTATTGCACGAGGCGCGGTCGTGGCGGTAGAGTTCGCTCGAATGGTCGCCATCTCGCGCGCCGTGATCGCTGTCGTCGTGGTTGGCCTGCTGGTCGCGATCGCCGAACCCGCCTCGGCCGACACGTCGATCCGGGCCATCGTGGAGCACCCCGACGACTATGCGAACCAGCAGGTCACGGTGGTCGGCACCGTGGTTGCTCCGAGCCTCGGCCACCTCGGGGAGAGCTTCTACACGCTCCTTGGCGACGACCGCCGCATCAACGTGGTGAGCCACGCGCCCGCACCCGCCGTCGGCGATCGCCTCCAGGTGAGCGCGAAGGTGGGCCGCCGGCCGCCCGACGAGGAGTTCAACTTCCCGCCTGTGCTCATCGAGACCAGTCGCCAGCAGGCGAACTAGCTAGTTAAGGTAGGAGGCTGTCGGGGCAAGCACGGCGGCTGCGGCGCCCGGCCCGCCGCTCACGAAGCCGCAACCCGGGCGACTCTCGCGAGCACCGCGAGGAGGTCGTCGCCGTCGATCGGCTTGGGGACGTGCAACTGAAAACCGGCCGAGAGCGCTTTCTCCCGGTCCTCGGCCCGGGTGCGGGCCGTGAGCGCGACGGCACCGAGCGCGCGTCCGTACCGGCCCTGCGCGGCCCGGATCCTCCGCATGAGCGAGTATCCGTCCTCGCCGGGCATCGCGATGTCGCACAGGAGCACGTCCGGCCACCAGATCTCGAGCTGAGCGAACGCCTCGGCGGCCGACCGGCAGGCGCGGACCTCGGCGCCCGCCCCGCGCAAGACCGCTTCGAGGACGTCGCACGTATCCGGCTCGTCGTCGACCACCAGGAGGCGCAGGCCGCCGAGTGGCGCGGGCGCCGCGCGGGCGAAGGTCTCTCCTCGCGGCGCGCGCTCCTGCTCGCTCGCGCCCCGAATCGCGACCCCGCGCGGGAACCGCACCCTGAAGGTGGTTCCCTTCCCCTCGCCCTCGCTCTCGGCCTGGACGGTGCCGCCGTGGAGCTCGGTGATGTGACGGACGATTGCGAGACCGAGGCCCAGGCCGCCGTGCGCGCGCGTGGTGGACGCGTCGGCCTGCCGGAACCGCTCGAAGAGATGGGGCAGGAACCCGGGCGCGACCCCCCGGCCCGTGTCGCTGACCGTCAGCTCGAGGTGGGCGTCCACGCGTTGGAGCGTGACATCGACGCGCCCGCCCTCGGGCGTGAACTTGATCGCGTTGGAGAGCAGGTTCCACACCACCTGCTGCAGCCGCTCCGGATCGCCCCGGATCACGTCGACCCGTGGCTCGAGCTTTGTCTCGATGCGGATGTCCCTGGCCGCAGCCGCCGGTCGCACCGCTTCGATTGCCGCCTCGATCACCCAGGCGAGCTCCGTCGGGCGGAGGTCGAGGCGCAGCTTCCCGCCGATGATGCGCGAGACGTCGAGGAGGTCGTCGACCAGCCGGGCCTGCATCCTCGCACTGCGCTCGATCGCGTCGAGCGCGCGCGCGGCGTGGGCGGGATCGAACGTCCGCTGCCGCAGCTGACTCACCCAGACGAGGATCGGCGTGAGCGGGGTGCGGAGCTCGTGGGAGATGGTCGCGAGGAACTCATCCTTCAGGCGGCTGGTCTCCTCGGCTTCCCGGTACAGCCGCTCGTATTCGATCCCGAGGGCGATCCGGTCGGCGACGACCTGGAGCAACTGCGCGTCCTGTCGATCGAACTGCCGGCGCCGGCGCGTGCCCACGTGGAGCACACCGATCACCCCGCCCTCGAAGAGAAGCGGGACGCCGAGGAGCGAGCGGACTCCCTTCTCGCGCAGGATCGGGTTCAGCACCTGGGAGTGGTCGACATCCTCGATGAAGATCGGTCGCTTCTCGGAGGCCACGAGTCCCGCGAAGCCGCGCCCGATCGGAATCCGGACACCCGCCTCGACCTCCTCCTCCAGCCCCTTGGCCACGCGCGCCACGAGCTCCTCGCCCTCCCGCAGCAGAATGGCGGCGGTGTCGACCCCGAGGATCGAGCGCACGCGGACGAGGAGCTCGCTCAGCAGCTCCTCGAGCGACAGGCGCCCGAGCGCGGTGTCGGTGACCGCCTCGAGCCAGCGAACGGCTTCTTCGGGTCGCCTGGATGCGGGCCCGGGCTCTCTCGTGCTCTCCGGCCTGGTCAAGATCGAAGGACTGGGGGATGCGGGTTCCTGTTAGTAGAGGATTCGACGACGATCGACAAGGCCCGCGCTCGATCCGTCGTCGTCCCCACTCGAGAGGGGGCCGAGTCACCTTCCCCCGACGCCGCACCGTCCCTCCCCCGCTCCCGAGTCGGGGCCCCAGTGCCCGCTGTTCCGATTGTCCTGATGCCAGTGCCACGCCTGCCTCACCGCCGAGGCGAGCCCGCGGGTGCGGAAGACGTGCAGGTAGCCCTCCCGTGTCATGAGGGCGACGTCCAGCCGCCCGTCGCAGTCGAGGTCCGCCACCGCGGGCGTGAAGAGCGAGAAGCCGCCGGTCCACTTGGGGAAGCCGGCGACGGGCTGGCCGGTGCGGCCGTCCCAGGCGTGGAGCGCGGCGGAGTCCGTCGCCAGGATGACGTCCGGGACGCCGTCGCCCGAGACGTCGGCCAGCGCGGGCGCGCTGAAGAAGGCGAGGCCCTGGATCGGCTGCGAGAACTGCGACAGGCTCTGGCCGGTCGACGGATCCCAGACGCCCACGCCCGAGTGCACGCGGATTCCCATGCCCGGCGTCTCGACGACGCCGGTCGCGACGTCCGAGGCGGAGGACCCCGACTGGGCGATCAGCGGGGCGCCGCCCCCGAGCAGGACGCCCGCCGACGGCGAGGTGGTGAACGGCACGATCGCGCCGCCGTCGGCGAGCGAGGCGTCGGCGAACTGCCGCGTCGCGCGGGTGCGGAGGTCGACCAGGTACTGCCCGAACAGGTTGACCGTCACGACCGCGACCGGCCCCGTCGGCAGGTCGTAGACGACGGGCGAGGTGAGGCCCTCGGTGACGAAGTCCTGCGCGGAGCCGTAGCCCTGCACGAGGCCCTGAAGCGCGACCGGCCAGCCCTCGATGAGGCCGGCGTTGCCGCGCGCCGTGCCCTGGCCGTAGAAGGCGAGGAGATAGCCGGCGATCGGGGCCCCGGCGGGTGAGTCGCTGGGCCACGACGTGTCCTGGAGGGAGACGACCAGGTCCGGCGTGCCGTCGCCGTCGATGTCCGCGACCGCGGGCGTGGCGACGACCTTGTCGTCGCGCGCGTAGGTCTGGCCCGAGGGGCGGAGCGCCGGGTAGTCGGTGTCGACGGGCCAGCCGGCGACCGCGCTCCCGTCGCCGTGCCAGGCGTACACGTGCCCGTCCCAGGCCGCCTGCACGATGTCGAGCGCGCCGTCGCCGTCGAGGTCGACGAGCACCGGTGCCGCGAACGCGCCGGTGGAGCGGTTGCGGTGATACGGCGTGTCGGGGGTCGGAACGGGCTGGTGGGCGAAGGCACGGTCGGTCTCGACCGGGAAGCCGGAGAGCAGCGTGCCGTCGCTCCGCCACGCGTACGTGCGGCCGCTCACCGTGGTGGCGACGATGTCGAGCTGGCCATCGCCATCGACGTCCCCGACCGCCGTCGGCGCCGCGATCCCGTCGCGCGGGCGAGCGCTCGGGTCGTTACCCCAGCGCGGGACGGCGAGGTAGTTCACGTCCGAGGCCGGGTCCATGCCGGGCGCGGGACCGGTGAAGACCGGGAAGCCCGGGGCCTCGCGGCCATTGGCACGGAGCACGTGCACCGTGCCGCCGGCGGTCGCGACCACGACGTCGAGCGTGCGACGCCCCTCGAGGCCGGCGATCGTCGGCGAGGACTCGCCCGAGCTGCCGAGGCGGACCGGGAAGCCGGGCATCTCGCTCGCGTCGTGACGCAGGTGGAAGGCGCGCCGGTCCTCGCCGACGAGGCCCGCCGCGTCCGTCACGCGCACGCGCACGGTCACGTCGTAGCGCTCGATCGAGAGGCGGTCGGGCGTGATGGCGAAGTCCCCGCTCCAGAACGATGACGGGATGTTCGTGAGCCCGAGCGAGGCGCACGCGGTGCCGGACCGCCTCCCCCGTCCCGAGCCGATGGGCACGAACTCGGACTCCAGGGGCTCCGGCCCGAGTGCGTACCCGATGGTCCAGGTGTAGGGACCGGGATTCCGCGCCGCGACGGCGGCGCAGATATTGAGGGCCGAGCGCACGGTCGGGTCGACCTCCTGATACCAGTCGGGCTGCAGGATGTCCGCGGTCGGGGGGATCCTCCCGGCGTGGACGGCCCGGACCGCCCGGTAGACGTTCGGCCGCCCGTAGCCGTACTGGATGTTGAAGGTCGCACCCGGAAGGCCCGGGAACGGCAGCGTCGGATCGTCGATGGGGGACACCGTCGAGCGCACGACCTGCTTCACCTCGTCGGCGCTGAGCGGCCGGGCGATCTCGAGCGCCGCCGCGGCGTCGAGTCCGGCGCTGATGACCAGGGCGGCCACGCCCGCCTGGGTGGGTGTGCCGGTCGAGGTCGAGCCGTCGTTGTTGGGCACGCTGAAGAGCGCGTGCGGACCGAATGATGTGAGCGTCGAGCGGCTGCGGTAGGTCCGGTTCAGGAGCACGCTCGGCGACTGCTGGCCGCGCGTGGACTGATCGCCGACGATCGAGTTCCCGGGCCAGAGGTGCGGGTAGAACATGCCGTCGGTGTGGTCGCCCGAGTCGAAGTCGTTCGAGGCCCACGCGACCACCACGCCGCGGTCGTAGGCGTAGCGCAGCGCCTGGGCGACCTCGGGGATGAGCCCGGTCGACGCGATCACGCCCGTGATCACCTTCGCACCCGAGTCGACCGCGAACGTGATCGCCTCGGCCACCCGGTCGGGTCGGTCGATCGCCTCGTCGCCCGCCTTGACGGTGAGGAGGCGGCACCTGGGACACATGCCCGCCGTGCGGAGCGCGTTGTCGGTCTCGCCGAGCACCTGCCGCGACTCGCCGTTCGCGTGGCCGTAGACGCTGTTGTCGGTCTGCGGATCGTTCGTGTCGCGGTGGAAGTTCCAGCCCGAGATGTCGTCCACGTAGCCGTTGCCGTCGTCGTCGCGGCCGTCCGAGAACGCGACGATCAGGTCCTCGGCGGTGATCCCGCTCGCCTGGGTGTGGAGGAACGGCCGCCGCACGCGCGGGTCGTCGGCCCAGTCGTCGACGTTGACCACGCCGTCGCCGTTCAGGTCGTAGGCGCCGTGTGTCACGCCGCCGGCGTCCTCCGGGAGCGGCAGCTCGCCTGTGTTCAGGTAGGCGCGCCGGCGCAGCTCGGGGCTGTCGTCCAGGCGCCAGTTCACGCCGCCCTCCATGTAGGCGACGATGACGTCGTCGCGCCCGCGGTCGCCGAGCTCGTTCCAGACCCGCTCGACGCTCATGCCGCTCGCGCCCTCGGGATCGGTGGCGGCCGGCGCGTCGCTCGGCAGACAGGAGTAGAGGTACCACTGCTCCTCGTTCCACGTCTTCGTCCGATCGCCCCGCTCGGCGGGCGCGTAGTCGGGGTCGTTCGGGTAGGCGGGGAGGTTGCAGGTGCCGCTCTGGGCGGCCGCGGGCGCAGGTGCGGCAAGCGGGGCGACGAGACAGAGCGCGGCGAGAAGCCGGAGCGAGCGGGGACGCGAGACGGCGGGCATGCGACCTCCTCGTGATCTGGTCAGCTCGCCTGCGGGTACCATGCGCCGGCGAGGAGGGTAATCGAATGAGACCTGAGCAGCAGCGCCGAAAAGGGGGGAGACCACGCCCAGCGAAAGGTGACGCCGGCGGCCCACGCCGCCGGCTCCGCCCCGAAGCGGGTCTATGCGCGGGGACTTCTGCTAGCGAGCTAGATGGATGGGACGACGCGCGCCCGTGCGCGGTCGGAGCCGCGGCGCGGGCATCAGCCGCCCACCCGCGCGCGGATCACGTCGTTGTAGCTCTGGCCCGGCGGGATCACGTCGAACGCGCGCGCGGGCATGAACGTGACGTAGAGGGTCCGGCGGCCCGGGCCGCAGCCGCTCGGCGGCGGCGCAGCGTGCAGGGTGTCGCCCAGGTGGACCGTGCAGTCGCCGGGCTCCGTGTCGACGGCGACGACCGGCAGGTCCGGACGCTCCAGGTCGCGCCGGTGGCAGGATCCGCGCCAGGAGCCCGTCAGGAAGAGGAGGCGCCCGGTCTCCGCGGTCGCCGCGTCGAGTTGCACGCCGACGTTGACCGCGGGACACGTGATGGGGTGCCCGCCGAGGCCGCAGTCGCGATGCCACGGCAGATCGGAGAGGCCCTCGACGACGGCCGGGTTCTTGATCACGAGCGAATGCCCGTCCGAGCGGTCGAGCGTGGGGCGGAGCGGCTCTCCCGCGAGCGCCGCCAGGCGGCGGAGCCGCGGGTCGTCGCTCAGCGCGGCGATCTCCGGGAGCCCGAGGCCGAGGTAGACGAGGCGGCAGAGGACCGGCGCCCCGTCGGCCCGCCTCGCCCACCACGAGCGGCCGTCGCCCGGTCGCGCCCTCGCCTGGGCCCGGTCCACCGCAGCCGCGATGTGCGCGATCTCCTCCGGCGCGAAGACGTGCCCGACGAGCAGGTAGCCCGTCTGGCCGAGGAAGTGGCGCAGCTCCTCGGCCGAATCGTCGAGCCGGAAGCGCCGGTGGAGGTCGAGTGGCGCGCCGGCCGGATCGCGGAAGTCGCAGCCATGGGGGTCGAAGATCGGCCGCCCGGAGAACAGGGCGCGCAGCGCCGGCTCCCAGCGCTCGAGGTCGGCGGGCTCACCGCGCACGAACCGGACCCGGCCTCCGTAGAGGAGACCGGCCGCCGTGTGCAGCTCGTGCACGAAATCCGACCACGCCGACGGGTCGAGCTCGACGATGGTCGGGGCCTCGGCGACCGGCTCGACGGCGATCGCGTCGGCTGCGGGCGTCAGCCGGTAGGCGCGGCCGTCGGTCAGGAGGAATGCGATCGGGGCGGCCCCCCGCAAGTCGCGCGCGGCCGCTCGCCCGGCCTCCGACACGCAGCGGGCGGGCAGCACGCGGCGGTGGTAGTCGTCGAAGTCGAGGGCCGGGAAGCCGTGCACCGGGCCCGCGGCCCCGCTACTTGCCGGAGCGCACGAGGGCCTCGACGTCGAAGACGTCGGGGTTGAACTTGATCCGGCCATAGAAATGGGACGTCGGGCTCGATTTGATCCCGGCGACCGTGGCACGGTTGAGCTTCAGGTTCTCCGCGCACTGGTAGGCCATGTTCGAGCCCTGCATGTAGTCGACCTTGCCGTTCGGCCGCGTGAACGGGATCGGGTTCCACGCCATCACCTGCATGGTGTTCAGCTGCTCGCCCTTCCAACCGTACTTGCGGTGCCAGGCGCCCTGGTAGGTGAGCTTGTCGATCCAGAGCTCGAGCTTGCCGTAGAGGTAGTAGCGGTCGCGCGGCACGCCCTCGACCACCCAGAACGGCCGCCGGGCGAGCACCGAGGGGCCGGTCGGCGCCCACGCGAGGCCCTTCCACGCGGGATCCATGTAGCCGAGGAACTTCGTGTCGGGCCAGTCCGCGTCCCAGGCCCCGACCTCCGGCACCCAGCGGGCCTTGGAGACGTCCTTCAGATTGAGGTCCTCGGCGAAGCGGAGCCCCTCCGCCTCGCCCTTCAAATGCCACTCGAAGTCCTCCGGCTTGCCGTCGAAGAAGGGACCGTCGTCCTGGCTCATGTCCGAGCCGAGGAAGCCGTCGGACCGGTTGGCCGGGCTCACGGCCCGCACGCGGCGGAGCGCGGGGACGTAGGACCAGGTGGAGTCCCGCCGGTCGGGATCCCGGTACCGCCAGGTGAGGGCGGCGGTGCCGTGCAGGTCGGCGGGCGCCTTCACGAGGATCAGGGCCTGGGTCAGGAAGTTCTGCGGGTTCGGCAGGCGCTCGTCCGCCGGGACGCCGTCGTAGTAGGCGAAGCGGACGTCCAGGTCGGTGCGGCGGTCGAGGCCCCGGGGGCTGATCCAGTTCACCTGCGACTCGGCGAGCAGGTTCCCGAAGTACCAGAAGCGGTAGAACTGGTTCCACACCACCTTCACGCCGGCCGCCGGATCGCTCGGGTCGATGGTCGGAAACGGCAGGCCGAGGACGTACGGCGGCTGCTTGCCGGTCTCCTTGCTCAGGATCTCCCCGCGCGGGCCTACGGTGAACCTGCCCGCGTTGGCCTTCGTCGCGGCGAGGAAGTCCGGCGGCCAGCTGTACTTGCTCTCCGGCCAGTCGACGATGGGGTTGCTGTACTCGCCCTCGCGGTAGTGCCGCAGGATCTCCGGGGGCAGCAGGGTCTCCGCCTCCCGCCAGGTGCTCTGATCGAGCGTCTCGCCGGGCTTCGGCCCCTCAGCCGCGCGCGCGGCGACGGTCGCGAAGAGGACGAGAGCGACCACGACGAGCCCTGGCCTGGACATCATGGTGTTCAGCTCACCCGCCGACCGGCGCGGCACTGTAGCCCGGATCCGGGCGCGAGGGCAACGGAAATCCCGACACGGAAATCGCGGCTACGGAGCCTGGCCCGCGCCCTGCCTTCCTTCGCGTACAGCGCCTCGAGGAAGAACACGTCCCCTCGCCGCTCGGCGGTGCTGAAGCGGGCGAGCCGGCTCAGGCGACCTGCGCGACCGCGGCCTCGGCCGCCCGCGTGCGCGCCCGCTGCCGGTAGAGGCGGAGGTCGGCGCGGCGGGTCCGCCACCAGTACGCGACCGTGGTGCCGGACCAGTTGTTGGTGATGCGCCCGTCGGCCCGTTTGTACCAGCTGTGGTCGGTCGTCGCCCACACCGAGCGCGCGAGCACGGCCCGCAGACGCTCGTTGTACGCCCGCATCACGTCGGCGCGGACGTCGAGCCACGCGAGGTCGCGCGCCGCGAGCGCCCGGATGCAGTCCATGATGTAGCGCACCTGGCACTCGATCATGAAGATGATCGAGTTGTGGCCGAGGTTCGTGTTGGGGCCGTAGAGCATGAAGAAGTTCGGGAAGCCCGCGACGCTGATGCCGAGGTACGCCTCCGCGCCGTCCTGCCAGACCTCCTCCAGCAGGCGGCCGTCGGGTCCCGCGATCTTCATCGGCACGAGGAACGACGTGCTCTCGAAGCCGGTCGCGACGATGACGACGTCCGCGGGGCGGGCGCGGCCGTCGCGGGTCACGATCGCGTCCTCGGTCACGCGCTCGATCGGGCTCGTCACGACCTCGACGTCGTCCCGGTTGAGCGCCTGGTAGTAGTCGTCGGAGATGAGGATGCGCTTGCCGCCGATCGGGTAGTCGGGCACGAGCGCGCGCTGCAGCGCCGGATCGGACACCGTCGCGCGGATGTTCTCCTCGGCCATGCGGGTGATCATGCGGCTCATGAAGCGGTTCCGGCGGAAGATCGGGAAGCGCTGCTCGTACTGGAACCAGAGCCACCAGCGGTATAGCCGGGCGAGGCCGGGCACGCGTGCGAAGAGTCGCTTCTCCCGCTCGCCGTAGACCCGGTCGTTCTTCGCGATCATCCAGTTGGCGCTGCGCTGGAAGACGTGGAGACGCTTCACCACGGGCGCGATCTGGGGGATGAACTGGATGGCGCTCGCGGCGTTGCCGATCACGGCCACGGTCTTGCCGCCGAGGTCCACGTCGGGCCGCCAGCGCGCGGAGTGGAAGGACACGCCCCGGAAGCGAGCGAGCCCGGGGATGGCAGGGTGCGACGGGCGATTCAGCTGCCCGACGGCGCTCACCAGCACCTCGGCCTCGATCGTCTCGCCGGCGGCGGTGCGGATGCGCCAGATGCCGGCGTCCGCGTCGAAGCGCGCGCCCGCGACCTCGGTCCCGAAGCGGATGTGGGGGAGGAGGTCGTACTTGAGGTTGCAGTGCTCCATGTAGGCGAGGATCTCCGCCTGCGGCGCCCACTTCCGCGACCAGTCGGTCTTCAGCTCGAAGGAGAAGCAGTACACGAACGAGGGCGAGTCGCACGCGGCGCCGGGGTAGGTGTTGTCGCGCCAGGTGCCGCCCAGCCGGTCGGTCTTCTCGAGGATGGTGAAGGAATGGATCCCGGTCCGCTTCAGCTGGATCGCCATGCAAAGGCCGCCGAAGCCCGACCCGATGATGACGATGCGCGGATGGGTCCGATCCTGGGCTTGCAACTCGGGTCCTCTCCTCGTGCCGGTTGCCCGAACGTCCGACTACTACGCCGTGGAGAGAGGGCGCGTCAACGCGTCGCCGCGGCGCGCGTCGCCCGGGCCGCGGGCTTGACCCTCTCGAGCCTGGTATGAAACGAGCCATTCCCTGCATGACCTTGCGCAGCATGTGGTCGCCGGGGGCGGAGGGCGCGCGCCGGTCAGCGCTGCTCCATGCGCTCGCGGCGCTCGCCGTGGCGGCGCTCCCCGCCCGCGCCGCGGCGTTCGGTCTCGACGACGTGGCCGAGAGGGCCCACCGGCTCGCCGAGAAGCCCTTCCTCGACGCGAAGGGACGAGTGCCCGACTGGCTCCTCAAGATCAGCTACGACCAGTGGCGCGAAATCCGCTTCCGGCCCGAGCGGGCGCTCTGGCGTGACCGGAAGGCGCCCTTCCAGGTGCAGTTCTTCCACCCCGGGCTATACTACAACCGGACCGTGCGGGTGAACGTCGTCGAGGCGAAAGGGATCCACCCCGTCGACTTCTCGCCCGATCAGTTCGACTACGGCAAGAACGACTTCGCGAGCCGGGTGCCGCAGAACCTCGGCTATGCCGGCCTTCGTGCCCACTATCCGATCAAGACGCGGGACTACTTCGACGAGGTCATCGTGTTCCTCGGCGCGACCTACTTTCGAGCGGTCGGGAAGGACGAGGGGTTCGGGCTGTCGGCGCGCGGGCTCGGCATCGACACGGCGGAGTCCTGGGGCGAGGAGTTCCCCTTCTTCAAGGAATTCTGGCTGGTCAGCCCCGCTCCGCAGGCGGACCGCCTGACGGTCTACGCCCTGCTCGACAGCCCGAGGCTCAGCGGCGCCTATCGCTTCGTGGTCCGCCCGGGCGAGCAGACGGCGGTCGACGTCGAGTGCCGCCTCTTCCTGCGCAAGGAGGTGCGCAAGCTCGGGATCGCGCCGCTCACCAGCATGTTCTTCCACGGCGAGAACACCAACCGGCCCTTCGACGACTTCCGCCCCGAGGTGCACGACTCCGACGGGCTGCTCATCGGCTTCGCGAGCGGCGAGTGGCTGTGGCGCCCGCTCGAGAACCGCCGCACGCTGAACGTGAACCGCTTCCGGATGGAGAGGCCTCGGGGGTTCGGGCTGCTGCAGCGAGATCGCGAGTTCGATCACTACCAGGATCTGGAGACGTACCCGGAGCGCCGGGTGAGCGCCTGGGTCGAGGCGGGCGGCGACTGGGGAGCGGGCTCCGTGGAGCTGGTCGAGATTCCGAGCCCCTCGGACACGAACGACAACGTGGTCGCCTACTGGGTGCCGGAGAGCGCGCCGAAGCCCGGCGAGCCGGCCGCCTTCTCGTACACCCTCTACTGGTTCGGCGACGACCCGGCACGGCCGCCCGGCGGTCGCGCCGTGGCCACCCGTCGCGACGGCGGCACCGCCAAGGATGCCCAGCGCTTCGTGATCGACTTCGCCGGCAAGAAGCTGGCGGCGATACCGGCCGACCGGGTGCTGCACGGCGTGGTCACCGTGGCCGGCGGAGCCGAGGCCGGCGAGCTCCTCGAGGAGCACGTGGTGAAGAATCCCTTCACCGGCGGCTGGCGGCTCACGTTCCAGGTGCGGCCGAAGAGGCGGGAGCCGCTCGAGCTGCGGGCGTTCCTGGAGCAGGGGGGCGACACGTTGACGGAGACGTGGTCCTACGTGATCCTGCCGTGAGCGAGCAGGCACCCCGCTCGCGTTCTCCCGCGATGGATGGCGATCCGGCTCCGCTGCGACAGGTCGGCCCGGCGTGCGACCGCCGCCTCGAGGTGCCCGCGGGCCGGATCCTCCACGACTGGAAGGAGGCCCACACACGCGCGCGCGCCTACCTTGCCGCCCTCGGGCTCGACGCGCACGACCATGGCGCCCTCGCGGCCCGGGCGGTCGAACGCGCCCTGACGCAGCCGTGGGAGACCGGGGGCGACGCGGTGTCGGAGACGATGCGCGCGCTGCGCCAGCTCGTGCAGGAGGAGCGTCCGGGAGCCGCGCGTCCGCCGCAGGGCCCCCCCGACGGCTTCCTCCCCTGGCGCCTCGAGCGGGCGTTCGGAGGACGCTCGCCACGGAGCGACAACCCGGGCCGGCCGGCGGGGATCGCCGCCGGGGACGGTCTCCTGCGCTCGATGCCCGAGCTCAGCCGCCGGGCGATGGTCTCGGAGCCGATCGAGCGCCGCTTCCTGCGCCGCCGGCGCCGGAAGCGGGCGCCGGCCGCCCCGGCCGACCGGGCGCTCTATGGCGGCCAGCTCCGCCGGATGCGCCGCCGGCTCCCGTGGGCGCGCGTCGCGTTCCGACGCCGGCTCCTGCTCGGTCTGCTGGTGCTCGTCCCCACCATCATCGCGAGCGAGTTCATGGTCGGCGTCCTGCCCCACCAGGGGCGCACCTGGCTCGAGGTCACGATCGCGGCCTTCTTCGGCGCCCTCTTCGGCTGGATATCGATCGGCTTCTGGACCGCCGTGCTCGGCTTCCTCACCCTCGTCCGCCGCCGCGATCGCTTCGCGATCACCAGCCTCGAGCCGTCGGGCGACGAGGCGCCGGCGGCCCCGGCCGAGGGCGTCCTCGCGGCCATCGTGATGCCCGTCTGCGAGGAGCCGGTCGAGCGGGTGTTCGCGGGGCTCAGGGCGATCCATCGCTCCCTCGAGCGCGCCGGCGCGCTCGACCGCTTCCACTTCTTCGTGCTCAGCGACTCGGCCGACCCGAGCGCGGCCGTGAAGGAGGAGGAGGCATGGTTCGACTGGTGTCGCGCCGTCGACGGCTTCGGCCGTATCTTCTATCGCCGCCGCAAGGCGCGCGTGGAGCGCAAGAGCGGCAACGTCGCCGACTTCTGCCGGCGCTGGGGCCGGCGCTACCGCTACATGGTCGTACTCGACGCCGACAGCCTGATGACCGGCGAGACGCTCGTCCGTCTCGTCGAGCTCATGGAGCGCCACCCGGGCGTCGGCATGATCCAGACCGCACCCGCGGCCGTGAACCGCAGCTCGCTGTTCGCGCGCGTGCAGCAGTTCGCGAGCCGGGTGTACGGCCCGATGTTCGCGGCCGGCCTCCACTACTGGCAGCTGGGCGACGGGCAGTACTGGGGGCACAACACGATCGTTCGCGTCGAGCCCTTCATGGATCACTGCGCGCTGCCCCGCCTCCCCGGCCGGGAGCCGCTCGGCGGCGAGATCCTGAGCCACGACTTCGTCGAGGCCGCCCTCATGGGGCGGGCCGGGTGGAGCCTGTGGCTCGCCTACGACCTCGGGGGCAGCTACGAGGAGACGCCGTCGACGCTGCTCGAGGAGATGAAGCGCGACCGCCGCTGGTGCCAGGGGAACCTGCAGCACCTGCGGCTCCTCTTCACCGAGGGCCTGTTCGGCGCGCACCGCGCGCTCTTCCTGAACGGCGCGCTGTCGTACGTCTCGGCCCTCCTCTGGTTCGTCTTCTTGACGCTCAGCACGGTGGAGGCGGTCGCGACCGCGCTCCGGGAGCCCGAGTACTTCCCGCACGGGGCGAGCCTGTTCCCCGAGTGGCCGATCTGGAGACTCGACTGGGCGCTCTGGCTGCTGGCGGTGATCGCCATGATCCTCTTCCTCCCCAAGATCCTGAGCGTGCTCCTGATCGTGCTCAGGCGGCGCAGCGCGCGGGCCTTCGGCGGCGTCGTGAAGCTGTCGCTCGGCGTGCTTCTCGAGATACTGCTCTCGAGCCTGCTCGCCCCCATCCGCATGGTGTTCCACAGCCGGTTCGTCCTGACGAACCTGCTCGGGCGCACCGTGGGCTGGCGCTCGCAGGGCCGGGAGGAGATCACCACCAGCTGGCGGGAGGCGCTCCGGCACCACGGGCTCGACTCGCTGTTCGCGAGCGCGTGGGGCGCGGCCCTCTTCTGGCTGAGCCCGGGCTACTTCTGGTGGGTGACGCCGGTCATCGGCGCGCTCATCCTGTCGGTGCCGCTCTCGGTGTACACGAGCCGCTCGAGCCTGGGCGAGCGCGCGCGGCGGTGGGGGCTGTTCGTGATCCCCGAGGAGACGGCGCCACCCCCGGAGCTGCACGACCTGCTCGAGCTGGCGCGCATCGCCCGCCGCAAGACGTCCGCGTTGCCCGAGCGCGAGCGGGACGGCTTCGTCCGTGCCGCCGTCGATCCCTACGTGAACGCGCTGCACCGGGCGCTGCTCGGCCGCAGGCGTTCGCTCGAGCCGAGGCTCCGGGCGGCGCGCGAGGCGCTGCTCGAGCGGGCGCTCGCCGAAGGGCCCGCGAGCCTGACGGCGCGCGAGCGCGGCATCCTGCTCCGGGATCCCGACCTGACCGACGGGCTCCACCGGCGCGTCTGGGGCCTGCCCGAGCGCGAGCGGGCCGCGCGCTGGGGCCGTCCCGGGCGGGCCCCGCACCCGGGGCCGCCGCCCTCGCCTTGAGCCCGCCGCGTCCGTCCCGTCCCGCGCGCCGCCCCTCCCACGTCGGCCCGCGCCTCGCCCTGCTGCTGCTCGGCGCCTGGCTCGGCTGCAGCCGTGACGCGCACGACGGCGTGGTGATCGAGCTGTGGGCGATGGGGCGCGAGGGAGAGGTGGTGGCGCAGCTGATGCCGGGGTTCGAGCGCCGCCATCCGGGCCGCCGCGTACGCGTGCAGCAGATTCCGTGGAGCGCCGCGCACGAGAAGCTGGTGACGGCCTACGTGGGCGGGGCGATGCCCGACGTCTTCCAGGCGGGCAACACCTGGCTCCCGGAGCTCGCCGCCCTGGGCGCGCTCGAACCGCTCGACGGCCGGATCGCGCGCTCTCCGGTCCTCGCGGGCGGAGACTACTTCCCCGGCATCCTCGATACCAACGTCGTCGACGGCGTCACCCGCGGCGTGCCGTGGTACGTGGACACGCGCGTCCTCTTCTACCGCCGCGACCTGCTCGCGGAGGTCGGCTGTCCCGACCCCCCGCGCACGTGGGCGACGTGGACCGACGCGATGGTGCGGGTGAAGGCGCGAGCGGGCCCGGAGCGCTATGCGATCCTGCTCCCCCTCCACGAGTGGCAGCCGCCGGTCGTCCTGGCGCTGCAGCTCGGAGCGGGGCTCCTGCGCGACGGCGAGCGCTACGGCGACTTCCGCAGCCCGCCCTTCCGCCAGGCGTTCGACTTCTACCTCGACCTCTTCCGGCGCGGCTTCGCGCCCGGCACCGGGGAGGCCGCCGTGACCAACGTGTACCAGGATTTCGCGGCCGGGTACTTCGCCCTGTATATGAGCGGCCCGTGGAACATCGGCGAGTTCCGGCAGCGGCTGCCGCCCGGCCTGGAGGGGCGCTGGGCGACCGCACCCCTGCCGGCGCCCGACGCCGGCTACCCGGGTGTCTCGCTCGCCGGCGGCGCGAGCCTCGCCCTCTACCGGAGCTCGCCCCGCAAGGAGGCTGCCTGGCAGCTGATCGAGTACCTCTCCGAGCCGGCCCAGCAGACGCGCTTCTACCGGCTGACGGGTGACCTTCCGGCGCGGCGGAGCGCGTGGACCGAGGCGGCGCTCGACCGTGAGCCGTACACGGGCGCGTTCTGGACGCAGCTCGAGGCCGTGCGCGCGACGCCGAAGATCCCCGAGTGGGAGCGGATCGCCACCGAGATCGCCCGGCACGCGGAGGCGGCGGTGCGCGGGACCATGACGGCGGACGAGGCGCTCGCCGCGCTCGATGGGAAGGTGGACGCGCTGCTCGCGAAGCGCCGCTGGCTCCTCGGCCAGGCGGAGGCGCGGTGACGCGGCGCCGGCGGATCGGTCCCGCCGTCTGGTTCGTGGCGCCGGCGCTCGGCCTGATCGGCGTCTTCTTCCTCGCGCCGGTCGTCGCCGCGCTGCTCTTGAGCTTCACGGACTTCGACGTCTACGCCATCGGCGACCCGCGCCACCTGCGGGTGGTCGGCGGGGACAACTACGCAACCCTCCTGCGCGACCCGCGCTTCTGGATCGCGCTCCGCAACACGCTCTACTTCGTCCTCGTCGGCGGCCCGCTCTCCGTCGCCGTCTCGCTCGGCGCGGCGCTCCTCGTGAACGCCAGGCTGGCGCGCCTCCGCGGCTTCTTCCGGACGGTCTTCTTCCTGCCCGTGGTGACCACGCTGGTCGCGGTTGCGGTCGTCTGGCGCTACCTCTACCACCCCCGCTTCGGCCTCTTGAACCGGGGGCTCGCGCTGGTCGGGCTCGGTCCGATCGACTGGCTCGGCGATCCCGCCTGGGCCATGCCCGCCATCATCCTGCTCGCGGTGTGGAAGAACTTCGGCTTCAACATGATCATCTTCGTCGCCGGGCTCGAGAACGTCCCGGAGCGCCTCTACGAGGCCGCCCGGATCGACGGCGCGGGCGCCTGGCAGCAGTTCCGGCGGGTCACGCTGCCGATGCTCGCGCCGACCTTCGTCTTCGTCGGCGTGGTCACGATGATCGGCTACTTCCAGCTCTTCGCCGAACCCTACGTCATGACCCAGGGAGGGCCGGCGGACAGCACCCTCAGCGTCGTGCTGCTCATGTACGAGGAGGGCTTCCGCTGGTGGACCATGGGCCGCGGCGCGGCGATCGCCTTCGTGCTCTTCGCCGTCATCCTCGCCGGCACGGCCTTGCAACTTCGGCTGCGCGGGCTAATGGTTGGAGAGCGGGAGATGGCGACGGCACCGGCGGGGCGGCGGGGGGCGGAGGAGGCGGGCGCATGAGGCGTGCGGCCGAGGCGGTCCTGCTGCACGCGGCCCTCGTCGGGGGCGCCGTGCTCGTCCTCGCCCCGCTCCTCTGGATGGTCTCGGCGTCGCTGATGCCCGCCGGCGAGGCCACCGCCGTCCCGCCGCGCCTCGTGCCGAGCGCCATCACGTTCGAGCATTATCGCGGGCTCTTCACGCGCCTCGACCTGGCGCGCTCCTTGCGCAACAGCGCCGGGCTCGCCGCGTCGGTCACGGTGATCGCGCTCCTCGTGAACTCCATGGCGGGCTACGCCTTTGCCAAGCTCCGCTTCGCCGGGCGCGAGCACATCTTCCGCGTCCTCCTGGCAGGCCTCGTGATCCCGGCCCAGGTCGGCATGCTGCCGCTCTTCCTGATGCTCCGCGAGCTCCGCCTGGTGAACACGTACGCGGGCGTGATCGTCCCGGGGATGGCGAGCGTCTTCGGCATCTTCCTCGTCCGTCAGTACGCCCTCTCCATTCCGGAGAGCGTGCTCGACGCCGCCCGCATCGACGGCGCCGGCGAGCTCCGTATCTACCGCTCGCTGGTGCTGTACCTGTGCGCGCCCATCCTGGTGACGCTCGCCGTCTTCACGTTCATGGGGACGTGGAACGACTTCATGTGGCCGCTCGTCGTGCTCGCCGACGCCCGCCGCTACACCTTGCCGGTGGCGCTCGCGAACCTGGCGGGCGAGCACGTGCAGGACGTGGAGCTGATGATGGCCGGGGCGGTGCTGACCGTGCTGCCCGTCCTCGTGCTCTTCGTCTGCCTGCAGCGCTACTACCTCGCCGGCATCATGGCCGGGAGCGTGAAGGAGTAGCGCGCCGGGTGACGACCGCACGCCGAGCGACCTGGCCGGCCGCTCTCCTCCTCGCGCTCCACCTGGGCGGCGCCCGCGCACGCGCTGCGAGCGTCGTCCTCGACGACTTCGAGACGTTCACCGGCTGGACCACCGTCGCCTCCGAGGGCGCGCGCGCGTGGACGCTCCAGGAGCCCGGGCACTCGGGCATGGGGATGCGCGTCGGGTTCGACCTCGGCAGCGGCGGCGGGTACGTCATCGTGCGCAAGCAGTTCCCGCTCACGCTGCCCGAGAACTACGCGTTCACCTTCTCCCTGCGCGGGGAAGGGCGCGGCAACAACTTCGAGTTCAAGCTGGTCGACCCGGCCGGGAAGAACGTTTGGTGGGAGAATCAGCGCGACTTCTCCTTTCCCACCGACTGGCAGGGCATCACGATCCGCAAGTCCCGCCTCTCCCTCGCCTGGGGCCCGTCCCGAGCCCGGGAGCCGAAGCAGGTGGGCACCATCGAGTTCGCGATCTCGGCCGGGGAGGGGGGGAGCGGATCGATCTGGATCGACGACCTCCGCTTCGAGGAGCGCGAGCCCGTGACCCCGGACGGCGTCCCCCCCGACATCCAGGCCTCGACCTCGCTGCCCGGCCACGAGCCGCCGCTGATGCTCGACGAGGACGCGGCGACGGGCTGGAAGAGCGAGCCGGTCCCGCGCGCCCAGTCGGTGCTCCTCGACTTCCGCAAGAACCGGGAGTACGGCGGCCTCGTCATCGATTGGGACCCGGACGACTACGCGACGTCGTTCGAGGTGCAGGTCTCCAACGACGGCACGCAGTGGACGACCGGCTTCTCGACCGTGACCGGCCACGGAGGCCGCGACTACATCTACCTCCCGGACGCCGAGTCCCGGTTCATCCGCCTCGACCTCCGGCACAGCAGCCGGGCGCAGGGCTATGGCATCGCCACGCTCACGGTGAAGCCGTTCTCGTTCTCCGCCTCGCCGAGCGACTTCTTCGCGGCGATCGCGCGGGACGCGCCCGAGGGGACGTACCCCAAGTACCTCTACGGGCGCCAGACGTACTGGACGCTCGTCGGCGCGGCCGGGGACGAGAAGGAAGCACTCCTGAACGAGGAGGGGATGCTCGAGGTCGACAAGGCGGCGTTCTCGATCGAGCCCTTCCTCTACGCCGGCGGCGAGCTCGTCACCTGGCACTCGGTCACGACCGGGCAGGAGCTGCAGGACGGCTACCTCCCCATTCCCTCGGTCACCTGGCAGCACGAGCGGCTGACGCTCACCGTCACGGCGTTCGCGGGTGGGGAGCCCGGCGCGTCCACGCTCTACGCGCGCTACCAGATATCCAACCGTGCTGACCGGGGTGAGCCGGTGCGGCTCTACGTGGCGATCCGTCCCTTCCAGGTGAACCCGCCCTGGCAGACGCTCAACGTATCGGGGGGGGTCACGCACATCCGCAGCATGCGCTTCGACGGGCGCGTGGTCTGGGTGGACCGCGACCGCGCCGTGGTTTCGCTCACGCTGCCCGACCACTTCGGCGCCGCGCCCTTCGAGGCGGGTTCGGTCACCCGCTTCCTCGCTGCGGACCGCGTGCCGCCGCACACCGAGGTCACCGATCCGCTCGGCTTCGCCTCGGGCGCGCTCCAGTACAACCTCTACCTCGAGCCCAAGGGGCGTGCGGAGGTCGACCTCGCCGTCCCCTTCCACGACGTGGCACCCACCGCCGCGCGCCTGATCGCCGCCGACGGTGCGGCCTACGTCGCCGAGCAGCAGGAGCGGACGCGGCGCGACTGGGAGACGGTGCTCGGGCGGGTGGCCATCGACCTGCCCCCCGAGGCGCGCAAGCTCGAGCAAACGCTCAAGACGACCCTCGCCTACATCCAGATCAACCGCGACGGCCCCGCCATCCAGCCCGGATCGCGCAACTACGCCCGCTCGTGGATCCGGGACGGGGCCATCACCTCCTCCGCGCTGCTCGAGATGGGCTTCACGCCCGAGGTGCGCGAGTTCCTGCGCTGGTACGCGCGCTACCAGGGCCCCGACGGCAAGGTGCCGTGCTGTGTCGACCGGCGCGGCGCCGAGCGCGTCTCCGAGCACGACAGCCCGGGAGCGTTCGTGTACGCCGTCGCGGAGTACTACCGCTACACCCGCGACGTGGGCTTCCTCCACGACATGTGGCCGCACGTGCTGCGCGCCGTCGACTACCTGGCGGCGCTGCGGGGGCAGAGCACGGGCGACGACTTCAAGGCGCCGGACAAGGCCGTGTTCCACGGCATCCTGCCCGCCTCGATCAGCCACGAGGGCTACTCGGGGTACCCGGTCCACTCCTACTGGGACGACTTCTTCGCGCTGCGGGGCTTGAAGGACGCGGCCGACATGGCCCGGGTGGTCGGCGACGAGGGGCGCACCGCCAAGCTCGCGGCGTTGCGCGATTCCTTCCGCGAGGCGCTCTACGCCTCGATCGGCCGCGCCATGGCGCAGCACGGGATCGACTTCCTCCCGGGCTCGGCCGAGCTCGGCGACTTCGACCCGACCTCGACGAGCATCGCGCTCGCGCCCGGCGGCGAGCTCGGGCATTTGCCCGAGCCCGCGCTGACGCGGACCTTCGAGCGGTACTGGGAGGAGCTCGTGGCGCGACGACGGGGCGACACGGACTCGGACGAGTACTCTCCCTACGAGGTGCGCAACGTGGGCGCCTTCGTGCGCCTCGGCGAGAAGCAGCGCGCGCTCGATCTCCTCGACCAGCTCCTGGCCGACCAGCGGCCGCGCGGCTGGAACGAGTGGGCCGAGATCGTGTGGCGGGACCGGGAGGCGCCCCGGTTCATCGGGGACATGCCGCACACCTGGGTGGGCTCGACCTTCGTCCGTTCGGTGCGCGCGCTGCTCGCCTACGAGCGCGAGTCGGACCAGGCGCTCGTCCTGGCGGCGGGTGTGCCGGCCGCCTGGGTCACGGCCGAGCCGGGCGTCAGCGTGAAGCGTCTGCCGACGTACCACGGGGTGCTCGACCTGAGCCTGCGCGCCGAGGGCGCCGACGCGGTGCGCCTGCGCGTGTCCGGGGACCTCGCCGTGCCGCCGGGGGGCATCGTGGTCTGCTCGCCCCTCGCCCGGCCCCTGCGCGCGGTCAGCGTGAACGGCCGGCCGCTCGCGGCACACACCGCCGACACCGCCACCGTCCGGGAGTTCCCCGCCGACATCCTGCTGGAGTACTGACGAGACGGCCCGCGCATTCGGCCGATCGCACTCGCTCGCGCCGTGAGGTCATCCCGTCGGTCGCCACGCCGAGGGGGCGGTTTCCAGCGGTGTCGATCGTGCGGGCCGACTGCGCACGGGAGCGGGCGGGAAGTGCGGCGGTGATCCCCGCGGGCCTCGAAGGTCCCCACGGTGGGCGCGTGAACGAGCTGCACATTCTTCTGGCAGGCACGCCGGCTCTTCGCGCGGCACTTCGGGACACCGCTCCCGCCCGCATGGCAGCACTGGATGGGGTCGTGGAGGCGCGTAGAGGCGGGCTCAGCACCCGCGAGGAGAAGGGTGCATGTCAAGACGCCGTGAACGGCTAGCCGGGAGGACACGGACGCGATGATCTCGCCGCCGGTTTGCGGCTGTCAATATCGAATCTGCGATACGCGGCGCACCCCCGGCTCAATCCCCGAGCGCGCGCCCGTCCTCCCCGAAGAGGTGCACCCGGGCGGGATCCACCTGCACGCCGACGGGCTCGCCCTTGGCGAGCCCCGGCATCCCCTGCACGCGGGCGACGAGGCGGACGCCGCCGTCGCCGCCGGTGGCGACGCGCAGGTGGGCCTGCGTCTCGTGGCCCAGGCACTCGAGGTGCTCGACGACGGCGCGCACGGCGCCCTCGGCGGCGCCGGCGGGCACCAGCCGCAGCGACTCCGGGCGGACGCCGGCGGTGACGGCCGCCGCGTGCGCCGGCGCGCCGGACACGGGCACCGGCTGGCCGCCCAGGTCCATCACGACCCGGCCCCGGTCGTCCACCGAGAGGCGGGTGGGGAAGAGGTTCATCGGCGGGTTGCCGATGAAGCCCGCGACGAAGGCGTTGGCGGGGCGGTCGTAGAGGTCGCGCGGGGGGGCGACCTGCTGCAGGCGGCCCCGGTCGAGGACGGCGACACGGTCGCCGAGCGTCATCGCCTCCACCTGGTCGTGGGTCACGTAGATCATCGTCGTGCCGGTGCGCGCCTGCAGCTCCCCGATCTCCGCCCGCACCTGCACGCGGAGCCTGGCGTCGAGGTTGGAGAGGGGCTCGTCGAGGAGGAAGACGCTCGGCTCCCGCACGAGCGCGCGGCCCATCGCGACGCGCTGCCGCTGCCCGCCCGAGAGGTGCCTCGGCAGGCGGTCGAGGAGATCGCCGATGCTGAGCAGCTCCGCCGCCCGCTCGACCCGCCGGCGCCTGTCGGCGCGCGGCAGCCGGCGCATGCGGAGCGGGAACTCGAGGTTGCCGCGCGCCGAGAGGTGCGGGTAGAGGGCGTAGTCCTGGAAGACCATGGCGACGTTGCGCTCCTGCGGGCTGAGCTCGTTCACGACCCGCTCGCCGATGCGGACCGTCCCGGCGCTGACCTCCTCGAGCCCGGCCACCAGCCGGAGCAGCGTCGACTTGCCGCAACCCGACGGACCGACCACGACCACCAGCTCGCCATCCTCGACCCGCAGGGTGCAGTCGGCGACAGCGCGCGTCCCGTCGGGGAAGACCTTGTCGACGTGCTCGAACTCGACGCTCGCCATCGTGCTCAGTCGAAGAAGCGCTCCTCGCCGATCACCGCCAGGGCGCGCGCAGCGATCGCGTCGGCGGCAAACCGCCGGCGCATGCTCGCGCACTGCTCGCTGATCTTCGACGAGCTGTTCTTCCTCCAGCTCGGGCTGGCGCTCCGGCGGAGCGTCGCCGTGCAGGAGCCGGGCACGGCGTTCCCGCCCTCGACGCGGCTCGTGCCGGCGCTGCGTGCGCGGCTGCCGGCGCAGTTCATCTCACGCCTCGGGCGTGATGACCATCTCGTATAGGGCCCGTATGGCACTTATCGCTTGCGTCCCACAAGCCCTTCCTCGTACCGAACCATCGTGCCGGCCCGGAGCGGAGGGGCGCTCCGGATTTCGATGGCGCACCGCGGGCGCCATCAAGGCATCCATGCCGGCAACGGGTCGTTTCGGTACGCTACGCGTCAAATGTCGGAAGGGTTGAAATCGCGCGCGCGTGGCTCGCCCGTGGCCCGCTACGGACGATCGCGTGGCGGCCCTCTACCCGCCCCATCGCCGACGACGGGCGTGCTCCACCGCGTCGTGCGCGCGCACCTTACCGAGTTCCTCGCCGCCGTGGACGCGCAGACCGACGGCAGTGGTCTCCCCGGCTTCATCGTGAACGAGTTCCGGAAATTCCTGCGTTCCCCCTCGTGACGCTAGATCAGGTGCCGCCCTCCTGCAGCGCATAATCGAATCGCCCCTCCTTCTCGTCCGTGGCCTCGTGCAGCTGGCGGGCGCGTGCGAGCAGCGGAGAATCGCCGGCGCAGTGCTCCACGTAGCGCGGTACCAGCATGGACGGGATCCGCAGCTTCTCGCCCGCGTCGATCCGCTGATTGCCGCTCACGCGAGGGTTGAGGTTGCGGAGGGTGCGGAACCACCCGTTGCGGTTCTGGCCCGGTCCGAGACAGATCGTCAGCTCGCCGATCGAGGCGGACTCCCTGAGCGCGATCGTGGTCGCGCCGAGCTCCAGCCCTGACGATACGAGGCCGTAGTCCTGCGCATGCAAGAAGATCCAGGCAGCCGCGAGGACGCCTGGGACGTAGCTCCGTGTCTCCATCGGAATTGCCTCGGACAGCTTCGCGTCCCAGAAGCTCAGCCCCGAGATCTGCTTGTGGAGCGTAGCGAGTTTCCTCTCGCCCGCGTTGTACGCCGCGAGCGCCTTCGGGAGATCGTTGCCGAATCT
>VBKJ01000132.1 GCA_005879795.1 Deltaproteobacteria bacterium | reverse complement strand
GATGTTCGGCCCGCCCTGGATCTTGCGCACCAGGTAGCTGTCCTTGGGTTTGCAGGGCTTGACCCGCTCGAGCCGCGGTTGCTCCGTCGAGGGCACGTTCACCGACTGGCTATAGGCGACGCCCGCGCTGAGATCCTGGCCCTGCGCCGGCACCGCCCCTGTGTGGCAGCTCGTCAGCGCACACGAGCGGTCGAAGATGGGCTGGATGGTCATCGAGAAGGAGATCGTCGGCGGGATCGTGGTCGTACTCGGCCGCTTCGGCGGCGCGCCCCCTCCGCCCTCGCCCCCGCTGCCCGCGCATCCGGTCAGCACGCCGCCGATCGCCAGGACGGCGATCGTCCGGAGATCCGGCGTCCGCATCGTCGCTCCTTCATG
>VBKJ01000131.1 GCA_005879795.1 Deltaproteobacteria bacterium | reverse complement strand
TCTGGCGCACCATCTCTTCCATCGGATTCCTCCGTGAGGCGAAGCGGCCGGCGCTCTCGATAGCACCCCCGCGGGGGAGGTGACAATAGAGCGCGATGCGGATCGGTGACTTCGACGCCGTGCTGGAGCGCGTGTCCGTGGGCGACGCCTCCGTCGCGCTCTGGCGGGTCGCCGCGCTCGAGCGTCACCTCGACCGGGCGGCGCTGCTCGCCGCCGACGCGCCGGAGCCGCCGTACTGGGCGCACCTGTGGAGCGGGGCGGTCATCCTCGCCGGCGCGATGCCGCGCGGCGCGGGCACCGTCCTCGAGCTGGGCTGTGGCCTCGGGCTACCCGGCCTGACGGCCGCGTGCCGCGGCGCGCGGGTCACGTTCGTCGACCGCGAGCGGGTGGCCCTCGCCTTCGTGCGCGCGAGCGCGGCGGCGAACGGGCTCGGCGCCGTCGACCTGGTGGCGGCCGACGCGGCCCGGCCCGCGCTCGCGGCCCGCTTCGACCTGGTGCTCGCCGCCGAGCTCGTCTATGACCGGGCCGCCTTCCCGGCGCTCGCCCGCGCGCTCGCGGGCCATCTCGTCCCCGGCGGCCGCGCGCTGCTCGCCGATGCGGGGCGCATCGACACCCGCGCCTTCTACGCCGAGCTGGACGCGGCCGGCCTCGCGTGGCGGGCGCGCGACGTGACCGTGCGCGAGGAGGGCCTGCCCCTCACCATCAAGCTGGTCGAGATCGCGCACCGCTGCTAGAGTGCGCCGCCGTGCACTTCGCGATCTTCGACGTCGAGACCCGCATCGACAAGGCGCTGGTGAAGGCGGTCCTGCACCGCCACGAGGAGATCGGCGAGGAGGAGGCCTACGAGCGCACACGCGCGCAGATGGCCGCGCGCAGCCGCACCGGATCGGACTTCTTCCCCGTCGCCTTCCACGTGCCCGTGTCGATCGTGATCGGCGACGTTAACGACGAGCGCGTGCTGACCGCCGTGCAGGTCCTCGGCGCCGACGGCTACAGCGAGGCCGCGATCGTGCGCGCGTTCTGGGAGCGGCTCGAGCGCTTCCGGGGGACGCTCGTCACCTTCAACGGGCGGAACTTCGATCTGCCCGTGATGGAGCTGGCGGCGCTCCGCCACGGCTGCATCATCCCGCGCTACTTCAAGGGTGGCTTCCGCTACCGCTACTCCGACGTGGACCACTACGACCTCTACGACTTCGTCACCAACTTCGGCGCCTTCAGCGTGCGCGGGGGGTTCCACCTGCTGGCGCAGCTGGTCGGCCTCCCGGGCAAGGGCGCCGTGGACGGCGCCGGCGTGCAGGCGCTCTGGGAGAGCGGGCGCCTCGCCGACATCCACGCCTACTGCCGGCGCGACGTGATCCAGACCTACTTCCTCTTCCTGCGCCTCGAGCTGATGCGCGGGCGGATCACGGCCGAGCAGCACGCCGCCGCGGTCGCCGCGAGCGAGCCGTTCCGGGCGGAGGTTTAGCCAACTCATCTGGGGGCCCGTGCACTGCTCGGGCGCTTCGCGCCCTGCGCGCTTCCGACGCCCCCAGTTCAACTCCCGCGCGGCTCCCGCCGTGCGCAGCTCGAGCGCTCTCGCGCTCGGCCTCCGTTACCCCAGCCCATACTTCTCGATCTTGCGGTACAGGCGCTGGCGGTCGATGCCGAGGAGGCGCGCGGCCTCGTTCTTGTTGCCGCCGCTCCTGCGCAGCGCGGCGGCGACGAGCCGGCGCTCGGCCTCCTCGAGCGTCGGCACGTCGCTCAGGTCGAGGGCGGGGGCGTCGGGGGAGGGAAGCCCGCGCACGGCGGCGGGCAGGTCGTCGAGCGTGATCGTGTCGGCGGCCGAGAGCGCGAAGGCGCGCTCGATCGCGTTCTGCAGCTCGCGCACGTTGCCCGGCCAGGCATAGACCTTGAGGCGCTCCATCGCCTCCGCGGCGAGGCGCTTGGGCGCCACCTGGTACGCGCGGCTGAAGCGCTGGAGGAGGTGCTCGGCGAGGAGCGGGATGTCCTCGGGCCGGTCGCGCAGCGGCGGCAGTGCCACGTGCACCACGTTGAGACGGTAGTAGAGGTCCTGGCGGAAGCGGCCGGCCCGCACCTCGCCCTCGAGGTCGCGGTTGGTGGCGGCGATGAGGCGCACGTCGACCGGCACCGGCAGGCTCGCGCCCAGGGGTGTCACCTCTCGTTGCTCCACGGCGCGGAGGAACTTCGCCTGGAGAGAGAGCGGGATCTCCGCCACCTCATCGAGGAAGAGAGTGCCGCCCTCGGCGGCGCGGAAGACGCCGTCGTGGTCGTGGACCGCCCCGGTGAAGGCGCCGCGCCTGTGGCCGAAGAGCTGGCTGTCGAGGAGGGTCTCGGAGAGCCCTGCGCAGTTGATGGCGACGAAGGGATGGCCGGCCAGCGGGCCGCGCTCGTGGATGGTGCGCGCGACCAGCTCCTTCCCCGTGCCGCTCTCGCCGCTCACCAGGACCGTGCTCTTGTTCTCGGCGACGGAGTTGATGACGCGGTAGATCTCCTTCATCGGCGCGCTCTCGCCGGTCAGCTCGCCGAAGCCGTGCAGCCGCCCGATCTCGCGGCGGAGGCGCGCGTTCTCGCGCCGGAGCGCGTCGAGCTTGAGGACCCGCTCGATGGTGAGCAGGATCTCCTGCGGGCGCGCGTCCTTGATCAGGTAGTCCGCCGCGCCGAGCTTCATGGCCTCGACCGCGCTCTCGATCGTGCCGTAGCCGGTGAGCACGACCACCGCGGGCGGGAGGCCGCGCTCGTGCATGGCGTGGAGGAGGGCCATGCCGTCCATGACCGGCATCTTGAGGTCGGTGAGCACGACGTCGAAGCTCGCCTCGCCCAGGCGGGCGAGCGCCGCCTCCCCATGCGGCGCGTGCTCCACCGCGTGGCCCGCGCGCTCGAGGTTCTTGGCTAGCGTGCGCGCCATGTTGACCTCGTCCTCGACGAGGAGGATGCGCGCGCGCACCGCGGCTCAGCCCTCGGGGCGGTCGGGGAGCACCTCGGCGTGGCACTGGCAGGGCAGGTCGATGGTGAAGGTCGTGCCCACGCCGACCGCGCTCGCCACGCGGATCTCGCCCTGGTAGCGGCGCAGGATCGAGTGCACGACCGAGAGCCCGAGGCCCGTGCCCTGCCCGGGCGCCTTGGTCGTGTAGAAGGGGTTGAAGATGTCCTGCAGGTGCTCGGCCGGGATGCCGACCCCGGTGTCGCGCACCTCGACGCGGATCAGGTTCGGGCCCACCGCGGCGGTGCGGAGCGTCAGGTCGCCCCCCTCGGGCATCGCCTGCACGGCGTTGGTGATCAGGTTGAGCGCGATCTGGCGCATGGCATTCGGGTTGGCGAGGCAGGGCGGGATGGGCCCGAACTCCGTCGTCACGCGCACGCCGTTGTCCTGGAGGTACTTCTGCATCAGCTGGAGGGTGCGCGCGAGGAGGTCGTTCACGTCCAGCCGCTCGAGCTCGACGCCCGACTCACGCGAGAACTCGAGCAGGTTCTTGATGATCGCCTGCGCGCGAACGATCTCCTCCTCTGCGATGCGCAGGTCCTCGGCCACCTCGGCGTTCCTGCCGTCGACCAGCTGGTGGAGGTCGTAGAGCGCGTTCATCACGATGGCGAGCGGGTTGCGCAGCTCGTGCGCGAGACCGGCTGCGAGCTGGCCGATGGCCGCCATCTTCTCGGACTGGATGAGCTGGCTCTCCAGGCGCTTGCGGTCCGAGATGTCTACGCAGATGAGCTGCACCCAGCGGCGCGGGCCGTACTCGATGTAGCCGGCGTTGGCGAACACGGGAACCAGCTCGCCGCGCCGGGTGAGGAGGTGGAGGTCGTCGCGGCTCGCGTGCCCGCGCTCGAGCGCGGTCCGCCACAGGGTGGACGCGCGCCCCCGCTCGCCCGGCGGGTGCAGGTCCTGGAAGGGCCGCCCGCGCAGCTCCTCGCGCCCGTAGCCGAGCAGGCGCTCGGCCACGTGGTTGATGTCGAAGAGCGTGCCGGCGGCGGCGTCGACCATCAGGATGCAGGCCGGGGCGCCGTCGATGGCGCGCCGATAGCTCGCCTCCTGCTCGAGCAGCTCCTCGCGGTAGGCGGCCTCCTGGCGACGCAGCTCGTCCTCGCGTGCCTGGACGAAGAAGTCGGTGATGTGCAGCACGCGCTCCTGGAACTCCTGCACGAGGAGCTGGCGGAGCTGGTCCGCCTGGGCGGGATCGTCGGCGAACTCGCGCTTGATGTCCTCGGCGAGGAGCTGCGTCAGGCGGATCTGTGCCGCCAGGAAGCGGGAGGCGGGGAAGCGCGAGATGAACCCCTGGCGGGTGTGGCGCGAGAGCATCACGTAGGTCTCGAGGTCCGCGGGGTGTGCGATGTGCCGCGCCCAGCGGCCGACGGCCGCGCTCTGGTCGTCGCGGATGCGCGGCCAGTCCGCCTCCGGGATGCCCAGGGCAGGGCCGATGGCCCGCAGCCACGACTCCAGGACCGCCGGGGTGCGCCTCTGCATGAAGTCTGCGAGGGTCTGCCTGAGATCGGTGCGCTCGGGAGGAATCTGGCGCAGGCCCGCGTCCCGCAGGTAGCCGGTGATGCGCTCGAGATGGCGGACGAGCGCGGGCTCGAGCGGGAAGCGGCTCACGCTCTCGCGGTTAGCAGCTTCCCGGACCCCATGGAAGCCGCCGGCCGGGCCCGGGCGGGCGCAACCTGGCGGCGGGTCCTGTGTTTGCCGGCCGCGTGTCGGCGTGCGTCCTCGTCTGGGAAGGCCCGGTCCCTTCGCGTAGAATCCTGCCGCGCATGGCGCCTGCCAGCGTGGGTGAGCCGGGGCGTCCCGGAGAGCCGATCGTGCCGGGCGAGGGCGCCCGAGCGGCCGCCCCGACGGTTGCGGCCGGGGCCGCGGCCGACCCCGACGTGGCCCTGATGCTCCGCCTCCAGGCGGGGGACCAGGCGGCCTTCCAGGATCTCTTCCAGAAGTTCAGCCCGCGCGTTCTCCAGTACGCGCGCCGGCTGGTCGGCAGTGAGGCCCGGGCCGAGGAGGTGACCCAGGACGTCTTCGTGCAGGTCTTCCGCTTCCGGCAGCGCTACCGCCCCGAGAGTCGCTTCTCGACCTGGCTGTTCACCATCGCGACCAACCTCTGCCTGAACGAGATCCGGCGCCCCGAGCGTCGCCTGCGGGTGGACCTCTGGCAGCGACGGGGCGAGGACGAGGATCGCCGCGAGGGCCCGCAGCTCCCCGACCCCGCGGCGGCGACGCCCGAGGAGGGCGCGTCGAGCCGCGAGCTGGCGCGCCAGCTGGAAGCCGCGGTCGAGGAGCTGCCTCCGAAGCAGCGGGCGGCGCTGCTCCTCTCGCGGGTCGACGGCCTCGCCTACCGCGACGTGGCCGAGGCGCTCGGCTGCACGGAGGGCGCGGTGAAGGCGCTCCTCTTCCGCGCCACCCAGTCGCTCAAGAGGACGCTGCGGGAGTACCTCTAGGAGGAACGTGATCATGCGATGTCAGCGCGCGCAGAAGTTGATGACGGCCGCCGTGGACGGTGAGCTCTCGCCGCGGCGCCGCCGCGCGCTCGATGGGCACGTCGCGGTCTGCGCGGCGTGCCGCCGCGAGCTCGGGGTGACGGAGCGGATGCTCGCCGCGCTCGAGGGGCTGCCGACGGAGGCCCCCGTGTCCGCGAGCCTGGAGCAGGCCACGCTGCGCCGCGTCCGGCTGGCGGCAGCGGGCGAGGTGGAGCGTGCGCCCGCCAGCCGCTGGAAGCTCTGGCTCCCGGTGCCCGTGTTCGCCCTGGGGACGGCTGCGGTCCTGGCCCTCGCGATCGGCATCGTGCGGCGGACGGACCAGATGCCGGGCACGCTCCTGCTCCCGGCGCACCGGGCGGCCCAGGCCCCGCCGCGGCCGACGCGCGCGCCGAGCCGGATGGTGAAGGTCCCTCCGCCCGCCGAGCCGCCTGCCAAGCTGGCCGAGGCGCCGGATCTCTTCATGGACCTCCCCATCATCCGCAACCTGGACAAGCTCACGCACTTCGAGGCCATCCAGACGACCACGCTCGACGACGAGTCCGCCACCCCCGACGGGCAGGAGCCGCCCTCGAACGGATGAGGCGCGCGGCCGCCATCGCCGGCCTCGTGCTCGCGCTCGGCGCGCCGGGCGCGCAGGCCCAGGACTGGCACCAGCCCTGGCGGATGGCGCAGGCCCAGGAGCGGCACGGGCGGCCCTGGCAGTCGCTCACCCCGGAGGAGCAGTGGCGCGCGTGGGAGAACTACCAGCGCTACCAGCAGCTCCCCGAGCAGCGCCAGCGCATGCTCCAGAAGCGCTGGGAGCAGTTCCGCGCCATGCCGCCGCAGGAACGGCAGCGCCTGCGCCAGAACTGGCAGACCTACCGCGACTTCCCCCCGGGCCAGCGGCGGCAGTTCATCGACAAGTACGACCGCTGGAAGGGCCGCAAGTGACGGGGTCGGGGGGCCCGAGCCGCCCCGGCGTGCCGCGCTACTCCAGCACGACCAGCTCCCCGCCCACGTGCGCCGGATGGAGCTGGCAGATGAAGGGGAAGACCCCCGCCTTGTTGGCGACGAACTCGACCGTCTTCGCCTCGCCGCGGTTCACGACCTCGGCGACGTTGTAGTCCGGGATCGCGAAGCCGTGCTGGCTCGGCTCGGACTTCACGTTGTTGATCAGCTTCAGCGTGACCTTGGTCCCCTTCTTCACGACGATCGTCCCGGGCACCCAGATCTTCGTGCCCTCGTACTCGAGGTTGACGACGGTGAAGGTCATGGTGCCGGGCTCCCCGGCCGGCGCCCGGCTGGCCAGCGCGACCAGGCAGGCGAGTCCGGCGAGCGTTCCCACTAGCGTCCGCATGCGTGCCCTCCTCGGTTGGGGTTGTGGTGCCTCTTGCAACCACACCGCCGCCCGCAGTGCAACGTTGAGTCGCCGCCGCGCGCTGCTATGATCGGCCGCCGCATGCGCCGCGAGGGCACGTTCGGGCTGCGCGCCGACTTCGTTCCCCAGGGCGATCAGCCGCCGGCGATCGCCGCCTTGACCGAGGGCGTGCGGCAGGGCGTGCCCCACCAGGTCCTCCTCGGCGTCACGGGGAGCGGCAAGACCTTCACCGTCTCGCACGTGATCGCGAACGTGAACAAGCCAACGCTCGTGATCGCGCCCAACAAGACGCTGGCGGCGCAGCTCTACCACGAGTTCCGCACGCTCTTCCCCGACAACGCCGTGCGCTACTTCGTGAGCTACTACGACTACTACCAGCCCGAGGCCTACGTCCCCTCGACCGACACCTACATCGAGAAGGACGCCTCCATCAACGACGAGATCGACAAGATGCGCCACGCCGCCACCAAGGCGCTCCTCGAGCGCAACGACGTGGTCGTGGTGGCGAGCGTGTCCTGCATCTACGGCCTGGGCTCGCCGGCGAGCTACTTCGACATGCTCGTCTTCCTGGACCGCGAGACCCGGGTCGAGCGCGACACGATGCTGCGCAAGCTGGTCGACATGCAGTACCAGCGCAACGACTACGACTTCCACCGCGGCACCTTCCGGGTGCGGGGCGACGTGGTGGAGATCTTCCCGGCCTACGAGGAGGCCCGGGCGATCCGCGTCGAGCTCTTCGGCGACACGGTGGAGACCCTCTCGGAGGTCGATCCCCTCCGCGGCACCGTTCTGCGCAGGCTCGAGCGCGTGGCGATCTACCCCGCGAGCCACTACGTGGCGGGCGAGGAGGTCATGAAGCGCGCCGTCGAGACGATCCGGGCCGAGCTGGCCGAGCGGCTCGCGGTGCTCAAGCGCGAGCACAAGCTGCTCGAGGCGCAGCGCCTCGAGCAGCGCACGCGCTACGACCTCGAGCTCCTCGCCGAGATGGGCTTCTGCCCCGGCATCGAGAACTACTCGCGGCACCTCGACGGCCGCGCCCCGGGGCAGCCGCCCTACACGCTCCTCGACTACTTTCCCGAGGACTACCTCCTCGTCATCGACGAGAGCCACGTGACCGTGCCGCAGATCGGCGGCATGTACAGAGGAGACCGCTCCCGAAAGGAAACGCTGGTCGAGTTCGGCTTCCGCCTCCCGTCCGCGCTCGACAACCGCCCGCTCAACTTCGAGGAGTTCACGCGCCACGTCCGGCAGAGGATCTACGTCTCGGCCACGCCCGGCGAGTGGGAGATCCGCCAGGCCCGCGGCCGGGTCGTGGAGCAGCTCATCCGCCCGACGGGGCTCACCGACCCCGCGGTGGTCGTCCGCCCGGCGCGCCACCAGGTGGACGACCTGCTCGAGGAAATCCGCAAGCGGGTCGCCGCCCAGGAGCGCGTCCTCGTCACCACCCTCACCAAGAAAATGGCCGAGGACCTGACCGACTACCTGCAGGAGGTCGGCATCCGCGTGCGCTACATCCACTCCGACATCGAGACGATCGAGCGCGTCGACATCATCCGCGACCTCCGGCGCGGCGAGTTCGACGTGCTGGTCGGCATCAACCTGCTGCGCGAGGGCCTCGACCTGCCCGAGGTGTCGCTGGTTGCCATCCTCGACGCCGACAAGGAAGGCTACCTCCGCTCCGAGCGCTCGCTCATCCAGACGATCGGCCGCGCGGCGCGCAACGTGAACGGCACGGTGTTCATGTACGCCGACGCCGTCACCGACTCGATGCGGAAGGCGATCGACGAGACCACCCGTCGCCGCGCCGTGCAGCAGGAGTACAACCACATCCACGGCATCACCCCGCAGACCATCCAGAAGGCCATCGCCGAGCCGCTGGCCGCGGTGTGCGAGGCGGACTACCTGACCGTGCCGGTCGCCGAGGAGGAGGACGCGCTCGCGGCGCTGGCCCCGGCCGAGCTCGCGAAGCGCGTGACCGCGCTGCGCAAGGAGATGCGCGACGCCGCGAAGCAGCTCGAGTTCGAGCGCGCGGCGGAGATCCGCGACCGCATCAAGACGCTCGAGGCGCGGGCGCTGGGGGTGGCGTCGGCCGACGCGGGGTAGCGCGGCGTGCGCGTTTCAGCCGGGGTGGAACGCGCCGCTGCGGCGCAACGCCGCGCAGGCGGCGCGGGGACGCACTTCGCTGGCACGCTCCTCGCTTGCGAGGTCCTCGTCTTGCCCCCTCGGATACGCCGTGCCACCATCCCCGCCATGGCCTCGGAGCCGTCCTCCGAGACGATCCCCGTCCCCGCCTCGGTCCGCTTCCCGGTCGAGCTCGAGCCGCCCGAGGGCTTCTGCCCGGAAGAGCCGGCGTCGTGGCCGCGTATCGAGGGGCGCCTCGAGTGGGTGGGCGGGAGGCTCCTCTACATGCCCCCCTGCGGCGGCATCCAGCAGGGCGTGAGCGTCAGCGTGGTCGGCATCCTCGACCGCTGGCAGGAAGAGCATCCCGACTTCTTCGTGGGCGGCAACGAGGCCGGCATGATCCTGGGCGCGGACGTCCGCGGCGCCGAGGGCGCGGTGTGGCCGCGGGAGGCCGTCCTCCCGCTGACCGGACGTTACATCCGAGTCCCGCCGATCCTCGCCGTCGAGGTCGGCGGGCGCGAGGAGGGCGAGCCCGAGCTGCGCGCGAAGGCCAAGTGGTACCTCGGCCATGGCGTCGCCGTCGTGTGGCTCGTGCTGCCGAAGACCCGCGACGTGCTCGTGGTCACCGCCGGCGGCGAGACGCATCACGCCGTCGGCGATCGCCTGCCGCCACATCCCGCGCTGCCCGGGCTCGAGCCGCTCGTCGAGCGCTTCTTCCGCCAGCTGCCGCCCGCATCGTGAGCGCCCCGCCCGGCGCCTCGCTATAATCCCGTGCTCGTGAGCCCCGAAGAGGAGATCGCGCCGCCAGCGGCGGACTGCGCGCCCCGGCCGCTCGAGGAGAAGCTCGCCGCGGTGCCGCCGCGGCCGGGCGTCTACCTCCTCAAGGACAAGCACGGCAAGATCATCTACGTCGGCAAGGCGGCGAGCCTCCGTGCGCGCGTGCGCACCTATCTCCGCGGCGGCGACGAGCGCAGCCAGGTGCGCTTCCTGGTCGAGCGCCTCGCGGACTTCGAGACCATCGTCACCGCCAACGACAAGGAAGCGCTCATCCTCGAGAACAACCTCATCAAGCAGTACCGGCCGCGCTACAACATCCGGCTGAAGGACGACAAGAGCTACGTGAGCGTCAAGGTCACGGTCGGGGACCCGTGGCCGCGCGTGCTGGTGACGCGCCGGATCGTCAAGGACGGGAGTCGCTACTTCGGCCCCTTCGCGAGCGCGTCCGCGGTGCGCGACACGCTCGACACGATCCGCAAGGTGTTCCCGCTCCGCACGTGCAGCGACCCCGTGTTCCGCAACCGCAGCCGCCCCTGCATCGAGTACGACATCAAGCGCTGCCTCGGCCCCTGCGTGCTGCCGGTCGACCGCGGCGCGTACGAGGAGCACCTCCGGCAGGTGATGCTCCTCCTCGAGGGGCGCAACCACGAGGTGGTCGCGGGATTGCGCCACCGGATGGCCGCCGCTGCGGAGGCCGAGCGCTTCGAGGAGGCGGCCCGCCTGCGCGACCAGATCCAGGCGATCGAGAAGACGCAGGAGCGCCAGCAGGTGGTCGAGCACTGGGGCGCCAACCAGGACGTCTTCGGCCTCTACCGCGAGGGTGGCGCGATCGAGGTCCAGGTCCTCTTCGTGCGCAGCGGCAAGCTGGTCTCCAACCGCAGCTACAGCTTCAACGACTGGGAGTTCCCCGACGCGGAGGTCCTGGAGGCCGTCCTCACGCAGTTCTACCAGGCGACCAACCACGACGTGCCGGACGAGATCCTCCTCCCGGTCGCGATCTCCGACGCCGAGGTGCGCGCCGAGTACCTGAGCGAGCGGCGCGGGAAGAAGGTCGCGATCCTGGTCCCCCGGCGCGGCGACAAGCTCCGCCTGGTCGAGATGGCGGGCGAGAACGCGCGCCAGAGCTTCGCCGAGCGGCGCGACGTGAGCAGAGAGGGCGAGCGCATGGCGGCCGAGCTGCAGGCGCGCCTGCGTCTCGCCAACGCGCCCAAGCGCATCGAGTGCCTCGACATCGCCACCTTCCAGGGGGGCGAGACCGCGGGCGCCATCGTCGCCTTCGACGAGGGGGCGCCGCACAAGGACGGCTACCGCCGCTACCGCATCCGCACCGTCGAGGGCACGGACGACTTCGCGGCGGTGGCCGAGGTGCTGCGCCGGCGCTTCCGCGAGGCGCGCGAGCGCGGCGGGCTGCCGGACCTGCTCGTGATCGACGGCGGCCTCGGCCAGCTCGGGGTCGCGCGTGCGGTGCTCGCCGAGCTCGGCCTGACGGACCTCGAGGTCGTCGGCCTCGCCAAGGAGCGCGTCGAGCGCGACCCGACGGCGAGCGAGATCCGCCGCCGGCCCGAGCGGGTCTTCCTGCCGGGCCGGAAGAATCCCGTGGTGCTCAAACCCAACTCGAGCGCGCTCTTCCTCCTCCAGCGCGTGCGCGACGAGGCGCACCGCTTCGTGAACCTCTATCACCGAAAGCTCCGGGCCCGCGCCCGGCTCTGCTCGCGGCTCGACGCGATCGCGGGCATCGGTCCGCGGCGGCGGCGGGCCCTGCTCCGGCGCTTCGGGAGCCTCCGCCGCATCGGCGAGGCGAGCGCGGAGGAGCTGGCGGCAGTCCCCGGCATCACGCTCACGCTCGCGGCACAGATCAAGGAGGAGCTCGCCCGGACCTGAGCGGCCGTCGTCGTCCCGCCCCGGAGGAGACGCGTGGTGGAGGTGCGGGCCGGGCTCGGGGTGGTGACGGTCGGGGTGCTCGCGGGCGAGATCGGCGCGGCGGCGTGGGCGCCGCCGCCGGCGGTGCTGCTCGGGGCGCCCGCCCTGCCGCTCGTCCTCTGGATCGCGACGGGCAGGCGCTGGCGCAGCCTCGCGTGGGCAACCGTGGGCGTGGCCGCGCTCGCGCTCGGAGCTGGCCGCATGCACCCCGTCACGTCGCCCTTCCTGCAGGCGGCCGACGTGGCCCGCCTGCGGCTCCCGCTTGCGACCGTGCTCGAGGGCCGCATCGTGGCGGCACCCGAGCGGCACCCGGGCCGCGCGGTGCTCGTGGTCGAAGCCGAGGCGGTGGGCCGCGGGGCGGCGCGGCGCCGGGTGTGCGGCCTCGTGCGGCTCGCCGTCCGCCACCCGGCGCGCCGCTGGCGCTACGGCGAGCGGCTGCGGGTGGAGACGACGCTCCGCGCGCCGCACAACTTCGAGAACCCGGGCCGCTTCGACAACGTCGGGTACCTCGCCCGGCGGGGCGTGCGTGTGACCGCGTCGGCGTGGAGGGGCGGCGAGGTCGAGCGGCTGCCGGGGCGCACCCGCAGCCTCCGGGCGCGCCTCGAGCGATGGCGCGACCGCCTCGCGGCGGCGATGGCCGCGGCCGTGCCGCCCCCCGAGGGCGCGGTGCTGCGCGCCCTCATCGTGGGCGACGAGGAGGGTATCGACGCGGACCTGCGCGAGGCGTTCACGCGCGCCGGCGTGGTGCACGTGCTCTCCATCTCGGGCCTGCACGTCGGCCTGGTCGCGGTGGCCGGCTTCGCGCTCGCGCGCTGGCTCCTCGCGCGGAGCGAGCGGCTGCTGCTCGCCGCGGACGTCGAGCGGCTCGCCTCGGCGCTGAGCCTCGGGCCGGTGGCCCTCTACACGGCGCTCGCGGGCCTCGGGGTCGCGACGCTGCGCTCGGCGATCATGGTCACGGCCGCGGTCCTGGCGGGGCTCCTCGGCCGCCGGGCGGACGTGCTCCGCACCCTCGCGCTCGCGGCGCTCGTGCTGGCGCTCGCCTGGCCGGGAACGCCGCTCGAGATCGGCTTTCAGCTCTCCTTCGTGTCCGTCGGGGCGATCGTGTATGGAATGCGGCGGCTCGCGCCCGGCGCGCCGGTGGGGTCGTGGCGCGCGCGCCTCGGCGCGGCCGCGCTCGTCTCCCCCTGCGCGCTCCTCGGGACGGCCCCGCTGACCGCCTTCCACTTCCACCAGGTGTCACTGGTGGGCCTGGTGGCGAACCCGCTCACCATCCCGATCTTCGGCTCCGCGGTCGTGGTCATCGGGCTGGTCGGTGCGGTCGCGGAGCCCGTGCTGCCCGGCGCCGCCGCGGTGCTCTTTCGGCTCGCGGGCCTCGTGCTGCGTCCCGGCATCGCGCTCGTCCGCGCGCTGGCGCGGCCGGCGTGGGCGGCCGTCGACGTGCCGATCCCGAGCCTGCTCGAGCTGGCGCTCGTCTACGGGCTCCTCGCCGGGCTCCTCGCGCTGCCGCGACGCGGGGCGCGGGTCCTCGCCGTCCTGGCGCTCGCTGGTCTCGCTGCGGACGCGACGTGGTGGACGCGCGAGCGGTGCTGCGCCGAGCGCCTGCGCGTCACCTTCCTCGACGTGGGGCAGGGGGACGCTGCGGTCCTCGAGCTCCCCGGGGGCCGCGTGCTGGTGGTCGACGCGGGCGGCTTCCCGGGCGGGGACTTCGACACCGGCGCGGCGGTGGTGGGGCCCTTCCTCTGGTCGCGCAAGATCCTGCGCGTCGACGCGCTCGCAATGACTCACGCGCACCCCGACCACTCGGGCGGCCTGCCGTACCTGCTCGCGCACTTCCGTCCGCGCGAGTTCTGGTGGACCGGCGTCCCCGGCGAGGGGGTAGAGTGGGAGCGCCTCGCGGCCGCGCTCGCGGCGAGCGGGACCCGGGTCCGCGTCCTCGCCGCGGGCGCATCGCTCCCCGCGCTCGGCGACGCGACCGAGGTTCTGCACCCGCCCGCCGACGGCGGCTACGCCTCGCTCAACGACTCATCCCTCACGCTCAGCGTGCGCGCGGGCGCGACCGTCGTCCTCCTGACCGGCGACATCGAGGCGCGCGCCGAGGAGCGGCTCCTCCTCGCCCCGGCGCGCCTGCCGGCGGCGGTGCTCAAGGTCCCGCACCACGGCAGCCGCACCTCGAGCACGCCGCGCTTCGTCGACGCCGTGGCGCCGCGCGTGGCGGTCATCTCCGTGGGCGCCGACAATCGCTACCGCCTCCCGTCCGCCGAGGTGGAGGCGCGCTACCGGGCGCGCGGTGCATGCACGCTCCGCACCGACCACTGCGGGGCGATCACGGTTGCGGCCGATGGCGCCCGGCTCGAGGTGCGGACGACGCGGTCGGGCTGCGCCTGCCCGACGGCCACGCCGCGCTGGTGAGGCCGTGCCGGAGCGCATCTCGAGCCCCAGCCGATCGCGCACGCTGCTCACCCCGCCGTCGGGCCCGAGCTGCGAGTCCTCGACCAGGGCGCTCTTGCCGCGGGTCGCCCCACACCTGCCCGGCGCACCGCGTTGACTTTGCGGGACCCCGTCCCTATCGTACGTGCATGATCGAGGAGGCAAGCACGCCCACCCTCACCCCGCTCGCCCTCACGCCCCGGGCGGTCGAGATGGTGAAGCAGGTGCGGGCGAAGGAGGGGTTCTCGGAGGCCCACGCGCTGCGGGTCTCGGTCGTCGGGGGCGGGTGCTCGGGGTTCAGCTACCAGCTCGACTTCGATGAGCACGTGCGCGAGGAGGACCGGGTGCTCGAGTACGACGGGGTGCGGGTCCTGGTCGACCCGACCAGCGCCGAGTACCTTGCCGGCACCGAGATCGACTTCGTGTCGAGCCTCCACGGCGGCGGGTTCAGGTTCTCGAACCCGAAGGCCACCCACACCTGCGGCTGCGGTTCGTCCTTCGCGGTGTAGTGTCCGGGACACCGGGAGCGGGCGGGCCGTGAGCCCGCGTGCCGCCCTCGTGTACGAGCACGTCGCCTTCGACCTCGACGGCACGCTGATCGACTCGCGCGCCGACCTGACCGCGGCCGTGAACCACGTGCTCCGGCGCCTCGGCCTCGCGGAGCTGCCGCCCGCCATCCTCTACCGCTACGTGGGCGACGGTGCGCGCGTGCTGGTCGAGCGCGCGCTCGGCTCCGACCACCAGGACCGGCTCGCGGCCGGGGTCGAGGCGTTCATGGCCTACTACGGCGCGCACCTCCTCGACGCCACGCGGCCGTACCCCGGCGTTGAGGAGGCCCTCGCCGCCCTCGCCGCGCGCGGGGTCGCGTGCTCGGTGCTCACCAACAAGCCCGAGGCGATGAGCCGCGCGATCCTGGAGGGGCTCGGGCTCACCGCGCGCTTCGTCGCGGTCCTGGGCGGCGACTCGCTCCCCGTGCGCAAGCCCGATCCCGCCGGCCTCGAGCGGCTCCGCGCGCTCACCGCGACGGCGCGCGAGCGGATGCTGCTGGTGGGGGACTCGGGCATCGACGTGCGCACCGCGCGCGCGGGCGGCGTCGCGTTCTGCGGTGTGGCGTGGGGGCTGGCGCCCGAGGCGCTCGAGGCGGCGCAGCCCGAGCGGATCATCACGCACCCGCGCGAGCTCGTCGCGGTGGTCGAAGGCGGCGAGTTCCGATGAGCGATCCCGTGCCATTCGCGCGCGGCGGCGCCTGCCCGCCCCCGGTCGGGGGAACGAGGTCCGGCCGCTCGTTCGCCGCAGCCGCCATGATGACCCGGACGGCCTCCTAGGCAGCCGTGCCCGCCGCAGCCCGGAGCGCACCCCCGCGCCGCAACCGCGTGGGCTCCGTGTCCCTTGCGATGGCCGCGGGCGGCGCGGCTGCGTGCCACCTCGGCTTGCGGGGCGGGCCCTTCGCCGGCTCGACCTGGCTCCGGGTCGTCGCGGCGGGTTTCGAGGCGGCGACGGTCGGCGGGTTCGCGGACTGGTTCGCCGTGACCGCCCTCTTTCGCCATCCCCTCGGGCTCCCGATCCCGCACACGGCGATCATTCCCGCCCGGCGGGCGAAGATCATCGAGGGCATCGTCACCATGGTCGAGGAGGACTGGCTCTCGCCGGATGCGATCAGCGCGCGGCTGGCGCGCCTCGCGCCCGGCGCCCTCGTCGTCGAGTGGCTCCGCGACCCCGCGCACGTCGAGCGCGTGTCCGCCCCGGTGCGCGACGTGCTGCGCGGCCTCGCGCCCACGCTCACCGGGGCGGAGGCGGTCGGCTTCGTCGAGCGTGCCCTCCAGCGCCAGCTCCGAGAGCTGCCCGTCGATGTCGGCACGGGCGCCTGGCTCCGCCGCGCCGTCACGAGCGACGGCGCCGGAAAGGCCTTCGAGACGGTCGCCCTGTCGCTCGCCAACCTCGCCGAGCGCCCGCGCACCGCGACCCAGCTCCACTGGTGGCTCGACCGGTCGGCGCGTACGCTGCGCGCGGGTGGCCAGCGGCTCATCCCGTTCGTCCTGCGCCGCCGCTTCGTGCAGCGGCGACTCGTCGAGGCCGCCTGTGGATACGCCGCGGCCGAGCTGCGGGCGGCAGCGGGCGACCCGCAGCACCCGCTCCGCGGAGCGGCGCAGGGCGCCCTGCTCCGCCTTGCGGAGCGGCTCGCCGAGGGGGACCCCAAGGCGCTCGCCGACGCCGAGCGGCTGCGGACGGCGCTCCTCGAGAGCCTCGAGGCGGGTCCGCTGGTGTGCGACGTGCTCGCGCGGCTCCGTGCCCAGCTCGAGCAGGACCTCGCCGACCCGCACGGCGCGCTCGCGGCCCTCATCGATCGCTGGCTTCGCTCAGCCGCCGTCGAGCGGCTCGGCGACCCCGAGCGGCGCGCCGCCTTCGACCGGTGGGTGCGCGCGACGGCAGACGACCTGCTCCGTCGCTACCACCACGAGATCGGGCGCACCGTGCGAGAGAACCTGGAAGCGCTCGAGACGGGCAGGCTGGTGGCGCAGATCGAGGAGCGCGTCGGCGCCGACCTCCAGTTCATCCGCCTGAACGGGGCCGTGGTGGGCGGCCTGGTCGGCGTGGTCCTCGCGCTCGCGCACTGGCTCGCCGGCTGAGGGGCCTGCTGCCGGCCCCCCGGCCGGGCCCCTCCGCCGCAGGAGCGTGACGCGAGGCTGCCGTGCGCGGAGGCGGGGGCGCCACGGGAATCGGGCGGGCCCCCCGGATCGCCGGGTCACGCGCCGGCGCCGCCGCCGACCAGCGTCTCGTAGACCGCCCGATACTCGGCCGCCGCCCGGCTCCACGAGAAGTCCTGCGCCATGCCGTTGGCGATCAGGCGGGCCCAGAGGGCGGAGTCGCGGCGGGTGCGGAGTGCGCGCTCGAGGGCGGCCAGGAAGGCCGCGGGCGTGTAGGGGGTGAACTTGAAGCCCGTGCCGGCGCCGGTCGCGGGATCGAACTCCGCCACGCTGTCGTCGAGGCCGCCGGTCGCGTGCACGATGGGGACGGTCCCGTAGCGCAGGCTGTAGAGCTGGTTCAGGCCGCAGGGCTCGAAGCGCGACGGCATCAGGAAGACGTCCGCCCCCGCCTCGATGCGGTGCGCGAGCCCCTCGTCGAAGCCGATGCGCACCCCGACACGTCCCGGGAAGCGAGCCGCCAGCCCGCGGACCGAGTGCTCGTAGCGCTCGTCGCCGCTGCCGAGCACCGCGAGCTGCGCGTCCAGGGGCTCGAGGGCCCCGGGCAGGGTCGCGGCGAGCAGGTCGAGGCCCTTCTGCTCGGCCAGGCGGGAGACGACACCCAGCAGCGGCGGGTCGTCCCGGACGGCGAGCCCGAGCTCGGCCTGGAGCGCCTGTTTGCAGCGGGCCTTGCCGGCCAGGTCGTGCGCATCGTAGCGCGCCGGGAGGTGGGGATCGGTGGCGGGGTTCCAGACGCCGTCGTCGATCCCGTTCAGGATGCCGCGGAGCGCCGCGCGGCGGGCTCGCAGCACGCCGTCGAGGCCCTCGCCGAACGCGGGCGTCTGGATCTCGGCCGCGTAGCGCGGGCTCACCGTGGTGAGCGCGTCGGCGAGGACGATGCCGGCCTTCAGGTAGTTGATCTCTCCGTGGAACTCGAGGAACTCCGGCACGAAGTAGCGGGCGTCGAGGTTCAGGAGGTGCCACTGGTCGGCCGGGAAGCGGCCCTGGTAGGCGAGGTTGTGGAGGGTGAGGACGGTGCGCACGCGCGCGAGCTCCGGGTAGAGCTCGGCGGTGCCGCGCAGGAAGGCGGGCGCGAGCGCGCTCTGCCACTCGTGGACGTGCAGCACGTCGGGCGGCTCGGCCGCGGCGCGCAGCCACTCGAGCGCGGCGCGGCAGAAGAAGGCGAAGCGCTCGGCGTTGTCGGGCCAGTCGCGCCCGCCCTCGCCGTAGAGGCCGTCGCGGTCGAAGTAGCGGTCGGCGCGCAGGAGCACGGTCGGCACGGGCGCGCCGGGTACGCGCACGACGTCGGCCGGCTCCATGCGGCTCCCGACCGGCGCGTGCAGGCGCATGCCGGGCGGGGGCCCGCCGGCCGCGCGAAGCGCCGTGCGGTATCCCGGGGCGCACACCGTCACCTCGACGCCAGCTCCGGCGAGCGCCCGGGGCAGCGCGGCCAGCACGTCGGCGAGGCCTCCCGTCTTGGCGTACGGGTAGACCTCGGACGCGAGCATCACGACGCGCATCGGTCCGTCGGGCGGCGGCCCTCAGGCCGTGGCGGCGCGCTGCTCGCGCTCGCCCTGCGCCGGCTCGAGCGCGTGGTCGAGCACTTCCTCCACCCTGTCGACGAAGACGAAGCGCATGGCGCGCCGCACCGGCTCGGGCACGTCCTCCAGATCCTTCTCGTTGCGCCGCGGGAGGATGACGGTCTCGATGCCGGCGCGCTTGGCGGCCAGCACCTTCTCCTTGACGCCGCCCACCGGCTCGACCTTGCCGCGCAGCGTGATCTCGCCCGTCATGGCCACGTTTGGGCGTACGTGCCGACCCGTCAGGAGCGAGGCGAGCGAGGTGACGATGGTGACGCCGGCCGACGGCCCGTCCTTCGGGATGGCGCCGTGCGGGACGTGGATGTGGATGTCGGTGTTCTCGAAGAAGTCGGGCGCGATGCCGAGGCGGTTCGCGCGCGCGCGCACGTAGCTGAGTGCCGCCTGCGCCGACTCCTTCATGACCTCGCCGAGGTGGCCGGTGAGCGTCAGGTTCTTCCTGCCCGACATGCGGGTCGATTCGATGAAGAGGATGTCGCCGCCGTTCGGCGTCCAGGCGAGGCCGACCGCCACGCCGGGCTCCTCGGTGCGCTCGGCGACCTCGGAGAAGAACTTGTCGGGGCCGAGGTACTCGCGCACCTTCTCGGCGGTGCACACGACCGGCTCGGTGCGCCCTTCGGTGATGCCGCGCGCGACCTTCCGGCACACGCGCCCGATCTCGCGCTCGAGGTTGCGCAGCCCCGCCTCGCGCGTGTGGGCGCGGATGATGTGCACCAGGGCGTCGTCGCCAAAACGGAGGTTCTCCTCCCGGAGACCGTTCTCCGCGAGCTGCTTCGGGATCAGGTGCCGGCGCGCGATCTCGAGCTTCTCCTCCTCGGTGTAGCCGGCCAGCTCGATCACCTCCATGCGATCGCGGAGCGCGGGCGGGATCGGGTCGAGCACGTTGGCGGTGGTGACGAACATGACCCGCTGCAGGTCGAAGGGGACGTCGAGGTAATGGTCCTGGAAGGTGTTGTTCTGCTCGGGATCGAGCACCTCGAGCAGCGCCGAGGCGGGGTCGCCGCGGAAGTCCATGCCGAGCTTGTCGATCTCGTCGAGCATGAAGAGGGGGTTGTTGGAGCCCGCGTTCTTTATGTTCTGGATGACGCGGCCGGGGAGCGCGCCGACGTACGTCCGGCGGTGGCCGCGGATCTCCGCCTCGTCGCGGATGCCGCCCAGCGACAGGCGCACGAACTTGCGGCCCATGGCGCGCGCGATCGATCTGCCGAGCGAGGTCTTGCCCACGCCGGGCGGGCCGACGAAGCAGAGGATGGGGCTCTTCGGGTCTTTGCGCAGCTGGCGCACGGCCAGGTACTCGAGGATGCGGTCCTTGATCTTCTCGAGGTCGAAGTGGTCCTCGTCGAGGACCTGGCGCGCGTGGCGGAGGTCCAGGTTGTCCTCGGTCGAGACCGACCAGGGCAGCGACACCAGCCACTCGAGGTAGGTGCGCACCACCGAGTGTTCGGCCGACTCGGGCGGGATCATGCGCAGCCGCTCGAGCTCGTGCTCGGCGGCCTTGAGCGCCTCGGGCGGCATCCTCGCCTCCTCGACGCGCCGGCGCAGCTCCTCGACCTCGGCCGTCTTGCCGTCACCCTCGCCGAGTTCCTTCTGGATCGCCTTCATCTGCTGGCGGAGGTAGAACTCCTTCTGGTTCTTGTTGAGCTCGGACTGGACCTGCGACTGGATCTTGTGCCCCAGCTCGAGCAGCTCGATCTCGCGGTTCAGGATGGTGGAGAGTTTCTCGAGCCGCGCCCGCACGTCGAGCGTGGAGAGCAGGTCCTGCTTCTCCTCGAGCGAGATGTTCAGGTTGGAGGCGATCAGGTCGGTCACCTTGCCCGGGTCCTTGATGTTCATCACCACCACCTGCAGCTCGTCGGGCAGGTAGGGGATCATGGAGACGAACTTGGCGAACTGGTTCACCATGTGGGCCTGGACGGCATCCAGGTCCTTGGAGGGCTCGAAGCGGTCCTGCAGGTGGCGGACGCGGGCGCGGAAGTACGGCTCGCGCTGCGTGTAGGCGGCGATCTCGATGCGGCGGAGGCCCTGCACCAGGATGCGCACGCTCTGGTCGGGGTACTTGAGCATCTTGAGGATGCGGCCGGCGGTCCCGCGCGCGTAGAGGCCCTCGGGCGCGGGCGTCTCCTCCTCGGGGTTCTTCTGCTCCGCGAGGCCGAGCATGCGATCGGCGGCGAGGCAGTCCTCGACCAGCTTGAGCGAGGCGCCGCGCGAGATGAGCAGCGGCACGATGGCCGAGGGGAAGATCACCACCCCGCGCAGCGGCAGGATGGGCAGCTCGGCCGGCACCGTGACGCCGCTCGTGTCCTCGTCGAAGCCGAAGAAGCGCTGGCCCCCTTCGGGGTTCAAGCCCGGGGACTCGCGGCTCGGATCGTCCTCCGCCATGCCTAGACCTCCACCCCGATCTCGAGACGCGGGGCGACGCGCCCCGGCTCTTGGTAGACCACTCCCATGTACGCGCTCGTGCAAAACGCGGGTCGAATCTAACGCAGGGGGTCCGGACGCACAAGAGGATCCACGTGCACGGGAGGCACGCGCCGCCTCGACACTCCGGAGCGAAGCCGGTAGCATCGCCCTTCGCGTGAGAGCGACGAAGACGTTCCGCCTCGAGGAAGCGAACGCGATCGTGCCGCGTCTGCACATCCTGATGGAGCGCTTGCAGCGTGGCGCGCTCCAGCTGCACGAGGAGATGAACGGTCTCGCGCGCGAGACGGGCGTGACGCTCGCGGCGCTCGCGCCGGAGGAGCTCTTGCGGCGACGGCCTGCGGCGCGCGCCCTGGTGGAGGAGCTCGACGGGATCGTCGAGGAGATCGAGGCGAGCGGCGCGCACCTGAAGGACGTGCAGCTCGGCCTGGTCGACTTCCCCGCGGAGCTGGAGGGCGAGATCGTCTACCTCTGCTGGCAGTTCGGGGAGCCCGAGGTCGCCTTCTGGCACCGGATCGATGACGGCTTCGCGGGGCGGCAGCCGCTGCCCGGCCCGGCGCGTCCGCGCTACCTCCAGTGATCGGGCTGGTCCGCTTTCTCTACCTCCTCGCCCTGGCGCTCTGGGTGGGCGAGGTCGCGTGCTTCTCCTTCGTGGTGGCGCCCGCCGTCTTCGGCGTCCTCGGCGAGGCGCGAGCGGGCGACGTGGTCGGGGCCATCTTTCCCCGCTACTACGGGCTCGGCACGGCCGCGGGCGCGGGCGCGCTCGCCTGCGGCGTCGTGCTGGCGCGCCGGGCGACGGCCGGGGCCTGGTGGACGGGGGCCGTGGTCGCGCTGGCACTCGGGCTCGCGGCCACCCTGTGGGCGGGCCGGGTGGTGCACCCCCGCGCCCAGCGCCTGCGGGTCGCCCTCCACGCCCGCGGCGAGGCGCCCTCGGCCGACCCGGCGTTTCGGCGCGCGCACCGCGCCGCCGTCGCGCTGAACGGCGTCGCCCTGCTGGCCGGCCTGGTCGGGCTCTCCGCGGCCGCGCTCCGGCAGTGATGGCGGCGCCCTACCGCGGCGTCCTCTTCGACCTCTTCGGCACGCTCGTCACCGTCGATACCGGGCGGCTCCCCGAACTCGAGCTCGACGGCGTACGCCACCGCACCAAGATGGGCGCGCTCGCGCCGGCGCTCGCCGCGTGGGTGCCGGGCGTGTCGCTCGCGGATTTCGCGCGCGCGCTCCGCGCGGTGAGCGACGAGCTGGCGCGAGCGCGCGCCGTCGATCACACGGAGGTGCCCTCGCGCGAGCGCTTCCGGCGCGCGCTCGCGCGCGTCGGCTGCGCCGACGGCGTGCTGGCCGAGGCGGCCGCCGACCTCTCGCGCGCGCACATGGCGCTGGTCGCCGCCGCGACGGTGCTCCCGCCGGCGCACGGCGAGCTGCTCGCGGCGCTCCGCCCGCGCTACCGGCTCGGCGTGGTGACCAACTTCGACGACACCGCGACGGCCTACGACATCCTCCTACGGCACGGCATCGCGCCCTGGCTCGACACGGTGGTGATCTCGGAAGCCCTCGGGCTCCGCAAGCCGCATCCGGCCATGGCGCGCGCCGGGCTGCGCGGGCTCGGGCTCGGGGCGGGAGAGACTCTGCTGGTCGGCGACACGTGGGGCGAGGACGTCGCCGGCGCGCGCGCGGCCGGGCTCGACGCGGCGTGGATCGACGCCCACGGACACGGCGTTCCTGCCGGCGCCGCGCCGCCCCGCTACCTGCTGCGCGCGCTGCCGGAGCTGGCGGCGCTCCTGTGAGGGGCAGCCGTCGCCTCCAGATCGCCGTCGCGGGCGGCGGCGTGTGCGGCCCGCGCACCGCGGCGCTCGCGCGTGCGGTCGGGCGCGAGATCGCGCGCGCCGGCGCCGTCCTCGTCTGCGGCGGGCTGGGCGGCGTCATGGAGGCCGCGGCGCGCGGCGCGACGGAGGCGGGCGGCACGGTGATCGGCATCCTGCCCGGCTACGAGCACGGCGCCGGCAACCGCTACCTGACCGTCGCCCTGCCCACCGGCCTCGGACACGCGCGCAACGTGCTCGTCGCGGCCGCGGGCGATGCCCTCATCGCGCTCCCCGGCCAGCACGGCACGCTTGCCGAGGTCGCGCTGGCGCGCGTGCTGGGGCGGCCGGCGGTCGCGCTCGGGCGGTGCGACGTGCGCGGCGTCGTCGCCGCGCGCACGCCGGGCGAGGCCGTGCGGCGCGCGCTCGCGCTCGGGCGGCGGGCCAGGAGGCTGTCCGACTAGCCGATACCGCGGCGCTCGTGGGCGCGCGCTCGACGGGGCATCATAGGGCCCGCAGTCCTTCGTCCAGCATGATCTCGGCCCACTCCGGAACCGGGGGGACGCGCTTGTAGAGATCGCGCCGCGCGCGATGCAGGCACTCCAGGGCCCGGTAGAACGGGTAGTGGGGCGGGACCCCCCCGTTGCCCGCCGACAGGTACGACTCCAGGAAATGCTGGGCGGGGCCGTCCAGGGCATGGAAGGAGCCCAGGTGAACCAGCGCCAGCCGTTGGAGGGACACGACGAACCAGGCGACATCTCGGCCGGGGTCCGCGACGTCGTACTCGTCCAGGTCGATCACCGTCGTGCGCGGGCCGCTCAAGAACACGTGCTCGGGAATGTAGCTGCCGTGCCCGGCGCAGTATTCGACGGTGCCGGGCGCCGGCGCTGCGGCTTCCAGCTCTCGGAAGAGCCGCGCACCCTTGTCACTGAACGGCTGTCCGAAGCTCGTGACCTGGTCGGTCCATTGTCGGAAACGGGAGAACTCCCTGCGGATGTCCACCGCGTTGCCGAGCCGGGGCGCTGCGATGTGAAATCGTGCCAGCCACTGCCCACACCGCTCGGCGGCCGCGCGGCGCTCGTGCGGGATGCCGCTCAAGAGCGTCTCCTTCGCCGACGGCCCCTGGACTTTCTCTTCCAGCAGGACTCGCACCGAGGGCAGATACGCGAGCGGCTGGGGAATGGAGAATTCCGCCTCCGGGCCGAAGCCGGCTTGCCAGACGGTCTCCCTTGTTCGAAATACGCCTACCTGATCGACCTCGTACACTTTGCCGATCACGCCGTGGCACCCGGTTTCGGTTTTCACGGTGATCTCGCACGTGCAGCGTTCCCGATGCCATTTGAGCGGTTGGATGCGCACCGCCTGCGGCGCACCCCAATGCCACTCGGAGACGCACAGCCGACCGAGCTCCGAGCGGAATTCGCCCTGATCGAGCACGGCCGCGAAGGGCGAAACGGTGGCGCGTTTGCCGCCGCGAACGGGTCCGAGCATCATCCCACCCCCGTCGTGGCCTTGATGCCCGGGGCGAAATGTTCATCCAAGACCGTTCCGAGCTCTCGCTTGAAGTTGGCAAAGTGTCGAGACAGGCTGCGGTGGTGCCCCCACCAGGCGAGCCACTCCAGGGACTGGTAGAGGGCCACGCCGGCCAGCTGCCGACGAAAATCCTCCCAGCCCATGCGCTGCCCGGTCTCAGCCTGGTACTGCTCGAAGTATGCGGTCCACATGGCGTGCCGCTGCGCCGCGGTCCATTTGCCCGAAGTGAGGCTCACGAGATCGAACGTGCCCGGACCCAGCGCCGCCGTTTCCCAGTCGATCACGACGATTCGCCTGGCCGTGCTGCCTTCTCGCAGCATGACGTTCTTTCCGAAGAACTGGCCGTGGATCACGGACCGCGGCAGCGCCTCGAGCCAGGCGATGCGTTCGACATAGCAGTCGAGCCCGCGCCCGACGAGCTCGCGTTCCGGGGCGTCGAGACTGGGCAGGATCTTCTCGACGCGCTCGACACACCCACGGTAATGCGCCCGGTCATACCGGGGGAGAAAGCTCGTCTGGGCCTCCGGCAGGTCGCGGGTCGCCGCGTGAAAGCGGGCGGCCCAGCGGGCGGTCGCCGTCCAGTGGGGCAGGTCGAGCGTGTTGTGCAGTACCGTCCGACCAGCATCTTCGAGAAAGATCCAGAATCGCCCGTGATCGGGCTCCCACCGGAACGCGTAGAGGTGGAGCGTCCCGAAGTGCTCCGGGGAAAGGAGCGATAGATACATCCGGAGTTCGCGGCGGCCGTGCTCGAGATCGAACTCGCGCACCGTCCGCGCCTTCTCCATCTGATGGTCCGGGTTCAAGTCCTTGAAGAAGACGCGAAGCGGCTCGTCGCCGTCGAGCGAGAGGCGCAAGCGCTCGGTACGGAAACTCGAGCTCGACGACGAGAACTCCCGGCGCATCGCGCGAATCCGGACGGGTCGCCCTCGGAGGCGGGACAGCCCCTCCTCGAGGGTCTCCGCCATCAGCGAGGTGATCCGGTCGTCGCTCGACTGCCGGCTCAGCGGGCCTGCCATGCCAGGGACGGCGTCGCCTCCGCGAGGCAGCCCCGCTCCAATTGCAGCTCCACGTCGCACATCGAGAGCGCGCTCGTCCGGTGGGTGATCAGGAACGCCGTGCGGCCGCGCATCAGGCGACCCATGGCCTCGAGGATCGCGGCTTCGGTCTTCACGTCGACCGCGCTCGTGGGCTCGTCGAGGATCAGGAGGGGCGCGTCCTTGAGGAACGCGCGCGCAAGCGCGATGCGCTGGCGCTCGCCGCCGGAGAGCTGCATCCCGCGCTCCCCGACCGGCGTCGCGTAGCCCCGCGGCAGGCGGACGATGAAGTCGTGCGCGCCCGCTGCCTCCGCGGCCCGCGCGATGTCGAGGTCGCTCGCCGCCGGGCGCCCGTAGGCGATGTTCTCCGCGATGCTGCTCGAGAACAGCACGGGCTCCTGGAGCACGATGGCGAACTGTTTGCGCAGGTCGGCGAGGCGGTAGTCCCGCAGGTCGACGCCGTCGAGGAGGATGGTGCCGGCCGTCGGGTCGTAGAATCGGGTGAGGAGGCTCACGAGCGTCGTCTTCCCGGCGCCCGTCGCCCCCACGATCGCAACCCGCGTGCTCGCCTCCACCTCGAAGGTGACGTCGCGCAGTACCGGGTGCTCGCCGTCGTAGGCGAAGCAGACCTGCCGGAATGCCACCGCGCCGGCGGCGCGCACCAGAGGACGAGCGTGGGGTCGCTCGGGGACGTCGGGCCGCTCGTCTAGGAGCGCGAAGGCCCGCTCGGCGCTCGCGAGGTAGGACTGGAGCGCCGACGCCTTTCGGCCGATCGTCTTCAAGGGTTCGTAGAGCTGCCCCACGTACCCCATCACGATCAGCAGCTGTCCCAGCGTGAGGGCGCCGGAGCGGACGTGGCGGACGCCGATGACCAGGACGGCGGCGGTACCGAGCGCCGTGACGAGCCCCACGAACAGGCCATAGCGGCCCTGGAGCAGCGTGAGGCTCATGCGCGCCGCCATCCCCTCGCGCGAGCGGCTGACGAACCGGTCGGTCTCGCGCGTCTCCTGCCCGAACGCCTTGACCACGCGCAGCGCCCCGAGCATCTCCTGCACGATGGCGGCCGCCGCGCTCTCGAGCTTCTTCGCGTGCCGCGACTGGCTGCGCATGCGCGGGCGATAGAAGCGCGACAGGAAGAAGAGGGGCGGCGAGATGGCCAGCGCCACGAGCGCGAGCTGCCGGTCGAGATGGGCGGTGACGGCGAGCATCGTCACGAGCGTGACCGCCGCCGCGAGCGCCGGAATCACGCCTTCAACCGTGACGTATTGGATCGCGGGCGCGTCCTGCTGGATGCGGTGGAGGGCGTCGGCGGTTCCCCGCGAGTCGTGATACGAGACGGACAGGCGTTGGACCTGCTCCACGAGGCGGGCGCGGAATTCGAGGACCAGCCGCTCCCCGACCCAGGAGCGCAGCAGCGTGCCAGCGAGCGCCTGCACCTGGCCTATCGTCGCGACGGCCACGAGCAGGGCGATCGCGAACAGCAGGATCGCGGCGGGGGACTGCCCGGCCACCGGGAACAACGGCCGCAGGAACGCGGGCAGCGGGTGCCCGCCGAGGACCGAATCCACCACGATCTTGACCGGCACTGGATTGAGGAGCGCCACGGGGCTCGCGAGCAGCCCGAGCCCGAAGACGCCCGCCAAGTGGAGCCAGTACGGGCGCGCCTGCCGCAGAAGCCGCCGGTACAGGGCGGCGCTGCCCATCACACGCCGCTGTCCGGAAGGCGCGTGCGGCCTCACGATTCCTGCCTTCCCGCTCGCTCGATCGCGCGGGCGACGGCGCCGATGGCTGCACCGCACTCGAAGACGCCCCGCAGCGTGACCAGCAACGCGGCGAGGCCGAGGACCACTCCGCCCGTCCATGCCCCGTCGAGGGTCGCTCCCAGAGAGAGGCCGGCGGAGATCACGACGACCCCGAGCCCCGTGAGCGACAACCCGGGCCAGGCCCGGAAACGCACGAGTTGTCGGCCGGCGCCGTGGTCCTCGCACGCCATCAGCAAGCGGGCCACGCCGAGGAGACCGGCCCGGATCTCGAGGTCCCAGCGGTCGAATTCACCGCCGCGGCGAACCGGGCCACCGAGCGATCGGAGGACCGCGCCGGTGGACTGCAAGATCCGCTCGGGAGCCACTCCACGCTCCCGCCAGATCGCCCACGACCGCGGCCGGGGAGACGACCATTGGGCGCCGTCACCCAGGCACGGGTGAAAGCCGTTTCCCAACCGGCCAAAGAGGCGCGCCAGGGGCTGGATCAAGTTGAGCGCGGCGGTCCGAGCGCGCCGCTTGCAGCGGGCGAGGCGCGACGGGGGCGCGCCGGAGAACGTTGCATGCGCTGCGCTCAGCGCGGCTTGGGTCACGGACACCGAGGTTGCGAGGGCGAGTACGGCGAGGACGAGCCATGGAGGGGTCCAGAGGGGTCCCAGCCCGGCCAGGAGACCGAGGACCGGGATACTCACGCACAATTCGGGCATGAGGAGCAGGCTGCCGAGCGCACTGGGTCGGCGCTCGTACATGCGCTGAAACGGTGCCGTTCCCCAGACGCCGTGATAGATCCGTCCCCGTCGCCACCGCAGCGATTCCTGCAGGCCCTTCCCGTAGATCCTCCCGGCCCAGGTCACGTGGCCCGTGCCGTTGTATTTCTCGGGCCATTTTCGCTCGAGCAGCGCCTCCGCCCTGCCGTAGCCGACCTGCTGCCTCCAGTACGCGCGCACCGAGTTGCGGCAGTGGTGCCAGACCATGGCCGCGGGGTGGAAGCCCAGCGTCCACCCCAGCCGCTGAAGTCGCCAGCACACGTCCACGTCATCGCCTGCGGTGCGGAACTGGGGATCGAACCCGCCGATGGCTTCGAGGCAGGTCTTCCGGAATGCCATGTTGCAGCCGGGGATGTGCTCCGCTTCGCGGTCGGAGAGGAGGACGTGGACCGGGTTGCCCGGTGCGTTCGCGACGCACTCCGCGATGCGTCCGTCGCCGGGCGGCGGGATGTTGGGACCGCCCACCCCGGCATGCGGCGTGCGCAGGAAGGCCGCGGCGAGGTAGGTGAGCCAGTGCGGGTCGGGATAGGCGTCATCGTCTATGTACGCCACGATGTCGCCCGTCGCCGCGGCGAGGCCCGTGTTCCGCGCGTTGCTCAGCCCCCTGTGCTGCGCGCGGATCAGGCGGACCGGATACTCTCCCACGATCGTCGCCGTGCCGTCCGTCGACCCGTCGTCCACGACGATCACTTCGTAGTCCGGGTACTCGATCCTGCGCAGACCTTCGAGGCATTCGCGGATCGTGCGACGGCCGTTGTACGTACAGACCACGACGGAGATGCGGGGCCAGCGAAGTCCGGACGGGAAGGGCACCTCCGCGAACGCTTCCCGCACGGCGGCGACCGCCGGCTTCGGCCGCCGGTCCCCGCTCGTGAGGCCGAAGGCCCAGTCGTCGACGTCGGCGCCGCCCCGATGCCACTCGTCGGTCCACGCGAAGACGAAGACCCCGGCGCAGCCCCCCGCGAAGGCGGTGCGAATCTGGTCGTCGAGCGAGCGCGCCTGGGCATCCTCGCCGTTGCGGAGGCTGTCCAGCCCGATCTCGCTCAGGATGAGCGGACGATCGCCGACGAGGTTCTGCAGTCGCGCCAGGTAGGCGTCGAGCTGGTCATGCGACTCGAGGTAGACGTTGAAGCAGAGGAGGTCGAGGAACGGCAGCTCGAGGTACTCCGTGGTCGGGTAGTTGACGTACGTGACGAGGCCGTCGGGATCCTCCTCCTTGACGATCCGGTACAGTCTCTCCAGGTACCGCGCGATGCGCCGCGGGCCGAGCCAACGTACGAGGGACGCCGGGATCTCGTTCCCCAGGGCGTAACACAAGAGGGCCGGATGGCCGGCGCAGCCTCGGACCCGCGCCCGGATCAGCGCTGCGATGTCCGGGGCGCCTTTCCGGTCGATGAGGAAGCCCACGTACTGCTCGGCCGACAGCCCCACCATGACCCTCAGGCCGTGGCGCAGCGCGGCGTCGAGCAGCGCGCGGGGCGGCGTCGTGTGGGGGATGCGGACGGTGTTGATTCCGACGGACGCCATCTGAGCGAAGTCGCATTCGATCTGCTTTAGATCGTGATACTCGTTCCCTTTCTCGTCCGGACGAAAGGCGCCGTACGTGACACCGCGCACGTAGAGCTTCTCGCTGCCCACGAAGAGGAACTTGCCCGCCACGCGCGGCCGCTCTTCGTGAGTGCCTGCACGGGCGCCGACCCGCCTCGGAACGACGATTATTTCCCACGGGGGGGTCTCTGGTTCGATCGCCCCATCCAGGGGCGCTATCGGGTGCATCGACATTCGGCGAGGTGGGACCGATATGTCAGCGAAGTGTCTAGACGACGTCCGCGAAGTGTCTAGAACATCCTCTTGTGGGCTTTCGGGAGTTCGTACAATCCCCAGTACACGTGACTACCCCGGGACAGGGGACCCCGCCGATCACCCTCTCGAGACCGGCTTGCTCCCCTGTAAGACTGGCTTCTTCACTTCTTGGAGAACGCTCATGCGGTTGGCTCTGGCGAGGGACGTCGGGATCGGTAAGTGCGTCACACCTCGGTCGCTCGAGGTTGCAGCCGAACGTCATCCAGTGCCGGCACCCCGGTTACGCGTCGCGGCACACGCGGAACGGGCCGGCAAGTTCCTCAGGGAAGACACCTGCCGCTGTCCGTATTCGGTGAGTTGGCGCGACGCGCCGCGTTGTAGATACGCGCCCCGAGATATCCTTTCTTGCTCGAGCGGTCCGAACGCGAGCGAGAGCGACTCCGGGAGGAGCGCGACCGGCACGAGAAGGATATGGAGGCTGCGCGCCGGCCGCGAAGCGGCAGGCCGGCGTTCTCGACGCTGGGGTACCGAGTCCGTGCCCGCGGCGGCCTGGCCGAAAGCCCGGGCCGGCCTACGGGCCGCGCCCGTGGCGGCCGGTTGCCCGGCCACGTCGATGAGCACGTTGATGTCCTGCCCCTGGAGACGTGCACCCGCTGCGGCGGCGCCGTCGGCACCGAGCAGGTCGAGGTGCAGTCTCAGCCGCCGGGCGGGTCGAAGGGGACGGCCGCGGCGGCGGTCTCTGTGGCGCCCCCCCCCAAGCCTTCACTCATGCTCGGGCCCAGCGAACTGTCTACGGGAAGGTGACGAACAGGTCCCTCAAGGCGGTGGCGTTCGCCGCGTCACCCAGCATCGGGATCACGCCGAAGATCTCCTCGATCGTGCGCAGCGTCGAGCTGTGGGTGTAGTGGATGGTAGACGGTCCACTGGTCTGCGATGCATCGGTTCGATTTTCCTCGATGGACGTCATGAATGCGGCCGGAGAGTCGCGTTTGCGTCCGGTGCCGGCACCGCCTGGTAGTATGCGATGGGCAAAAAGAGCATAGCTCCGCGGCCGACCATCCTCGGATCTGCAAGCTCAGCCTCGGTCATGAGGGTGAGAATTCGGTCCTCGGCGTTGTCTCTCAGACGATGACTCGAGTGAAGCCAGGGGGCCAAGAGGCCATTTCTGCTGGACGCCGCTCCTCCGAAATCGAGCATGTGAAAAAAGCCACCCGGTTTGAGGACGCGCCGGACCTCACGCAGTGTCTCCTCCTTCTCGTTCTCTTGGAGGTGGTGGAACATGAAGGAGGAGAATACGCTAGGAAGGCGTGACCGGGCCGCCCCGCGCGCGCGGCAGGGGTGCGGACCGCGGCGGCCCGGGGCTCCGGTAGGGAAGCGGGATGTACTGTACCGACGGGCGGCCCGTCTGCGGCTGCGGGAAGAGCCGCATGTAGCCCGCGATCTCGTGCGGCATGTCGGTGTTGATCGGGAGCCCGAGGCGCCGCAGCATATCGACGTCGAGCGGGTGGTCGTGCGTCCACTCCCCGCGCGTGAAGACGGTCGCCAGCTCCTCGGCCTTCTCCGGGCCGAGGCGCGGCGTCAGGATGCCGCGCACGCACTCCCGCAGCTGCACGATCGCCTTGCGAGCCACGTCGGCCAGGATGACGGTCTCGTCGTCGACCTCCTGGTTGCGCTCGGTCTTCCACTCGACCGCGCGCACGATCGAGGCGGCGGGGTGCTGGCCGAGCTGTGGATCGAGCGAGCCGAGCACGGCGTTCGGATCCATGACGATCTCGTCCGCGGCGAGCGCGATCAGGGTGCCGCCGCTCATGGCGTAGTGCGGCACGTACACCGTCACCTTGCTCTTGCGGGCGGAGATCGCGTGCGCGATCTGCTCGGCGGCGAGCGCGAGGCCGCCCGGCGTGTGGAGCACGATGTCGATCGGGATGTCGTCGGCCGTGAGCCGGAGCGCGCGCAGCACCTCCTCGCTGTCCTGGATGTCGATGTAGCGCACGAGCGGGAAGCCGATGAAGCTGAGCGTCTCCTGGCGGTGGATGAGGGCGATCACCCGGTGCCTGGTGCGTCGCTCCCAGCCACGCAGGAACTGGAGGCGTCGCATCTCGAGGCGGCGCCGCTGCAGCATGGGCAGGAGCGCCGAGAGGAGGAAGAAGACCCAGACGACGTCGAGGACGCTCAACGCGACGGGCTCAGAGCCGGCGTGGCGAAGGGGTCCCCGTGCCGCCGCGCTTGAGCCGCTTGCGGAGAAGCGGGATGGCGTTGATCTTGAGCGGTCGGAGCAGGTCCCAGTAGATGCCGCGCGGGCGCGGGTGCGCCGGGCGCGTGGCCACTACCTCGGTGGGGGTGACCAGGAAGTCGACGGGCAGGTCGTGCGGCAGCATGCTGATCCGCTCGGCGACCACCTGAAATGGGTGGACGGTGGTCAGGATGGGCGTCGACTCGCGCACCTTGCCTTCTTCTCGGAGGAGACCGTATTCCAGGTCGCAGTAGCCGCCGCCCTTGCCGAGCCGCGCGCCGTCGCGGCCCACCGCGACCGAGCCGCACACCACCAGATCGACGGGACGCATCTCGCGCGGCGATACGGCGCGCCCGTAGCGGCAGGCGCCGGAGATGCTCGCCGCGAGCGCCGCCTTCTTGCCGAGGCGCTGCGGGTCGATCTCGACGAAGCACTTCTCGGTGCGCAGCCGCGGCACCGCCATGTAGAGGATCTTGCCCTCGGCGAGGGCGAGCCGGCGCACCGGGAGCTGGGGCGCGTCCGGGTTCACTTTCACCACCAGCGCGCGGCGCCACACCGCCATCTCGCGCAGGAGCTGCGCGGCCCGCTCGGCGCCGGCGAAGTTGGGAACGCGGCCGAGCGCTCCCGGGAATCGCGCCACGCCCTCGCGCTGAATCGTCTGCCAGACCTTCTGGCGGATCTCCGCCTTCGTCATCGCGCGCCGGCGTCGTCCCGCGACCTGGGGGGACGCTATACTAGGGTCTGCGGGGAGTCAATTGGATCCGCCCCTTCACCGCTCCGCGGCCGGCGCGAGACGGCGTGCGAAGATGAGGAAGCCGGTGTGCGCGACCATGCGATGCTCCGGCCGCACGCTCCGCTCGCGGACATGCCAGAATCGGACCAACGTCTCGAGCGACTCGACCGCGCCGAAGGACCCGTGCTGGCGGAAGCCGTCGACCGCCTGCTTCACCTGGAGCGCGGTCGGCACGAAGGCGGTCACCACCGCCCCGGGACGGAGCGCCGCGGCGGCGGCATCGAGGAGGCGCCAGGGCTCGGCCAGGTCGACCACCAGGCGATCGGCGTCGCGCTCCTCAAGGCCCGCGAAGGCGTCGGCGGTGCGGAGGGTCCAGTTGGGCGCGGGGCCGTGGTAGCGGGCGACGTTGTCGCGCGCGAGCGCCGCGAAGTCCTCGCGCGCCTCGTACGAGGTGAGCCGCCCGGTCGGGCCGACGGCGCGCAGGAGCGCGATGGTGAGGGCGCCGGGCCCCGTCCCGATCTCGATCACGTGGTCGCCTGGCCCGATGCCCCCCCAGAGGAGGATCGGGCCCACGTCTTTGGGGTAGATGGGCTGCGCCTGCCGGGGCAGGCTCGGGACGAGCTGCGCGTAGGTGGGGCGGAGGACGAGGAGCGGCTCGCCGCCCGCCGTCTCCACGGTGCTGCCCTCGGGAAGCCCGATGAGGGCGTCGCAGGGCAGCGGTGCACCCCGCACCGAGACGGTGCGCCCGCGCCGCAGCACGCGCAGGTAGGTGCGCTCCTTGCGGTCGATCAGGACGACCGCCTCCTCCGCACGCAGGAGGGCGCGCTCGCCGACCGCTGCCGGCTCCGGCGCGGCGCTCACGCGGGGGCGTCCGCGACCACGGGGGACGCCTTCGTCCCGACCTCGCGCACGAGGCGGCAGAAGGCGCACAGCGAGCCGTAGGCCGGCATGCCGCAGCTCTCGCACTCGGTCGGCTCGTCCCGCTCGACCCGGGCGAACGCCGGCTGCGCGGCGCGCAGGAACTCCTTCACGAAGGCGAGCTTCGTGCCGGGGCTCGCGGCCTCCAGCCGGTTGAGCACGTCCTTGTAGAGGAGCTGGGAGGCGCCCGCGGCGTTCGGACACTCGTCGACGATGTAGTCGATGCCGCGCATGAAAGCGTAGACCGCCGTCTCGTACTCGCTCACCAGGTAGAGCGGCTTCACCTTGCGCACGAACTTGGGATGGGTGGCGGGCAGCACCGGTCGCTGGCGCGCGAGGTGGTCCTTCTGCCAGCGGAGCACGTTGCCCAGGAGCCGCGCCGCCTCGTCGTCCAGGTTGTGGCCCGTCACCAGCACGTCGAAGCCGCCCGCGAGCGCGGCGGTGTCGAAGTAGTGACGCTTCATGGTCCCGCACGCGGAGCACGGCGGGCGGCGCGTGAGCGCGGCGACGGCGGGCACGGCGAGGCCCGCCGCCTCGTCCTCGAGCGCGACCACGCGCAGGCGGAGGCGGCGCTGCGCGGCGAAGGCGACGACCTTGGCGTGCGACAGCTCCGAGTACGTCCCGATGCCGAGCCCGAGGTAGAGCCCGGTCGTGTCGTAGCCCAGCTCGGCGAGCACGTCCCACAGGGCGAGGCTGTCCTTGCCGCCCGAGACCGCGACCACGAGGCGCTCCGCGGGCGTGAACATGCGCTCGCCGGCGATCGCGCGCTCGACCTGGCGCCGGAAGTAGAAGAGGTAGCACGGCCGGCAGAAGGCCGAGTTGTGGGGGCGGAGCTGGACCTCGGCCTTCGCCCGGCAGCGCGTGCACTTCACGTCGCACCCCCGGAGATGACGGCGCGGATCTCCACCTCCTCGGCGTCCTCCACCACCTCCGCGTCGGTGAGCAGGAGGTCGCCGCGGATCACCATGGCCGTGCCCGGCAGGATGCCGAGCTCCTGGAGCAGCTGCGCGACCCGCCGCCGCCCCGCGATCTCGACCGTGCGACGCTGCGGGTGCAGGTGAACGCGCATGCGAGGGAAGAGATGAACGCTAGCACGCGTCCCCCACCCCCTCAAGGTTCCAGAGGATCCACACAAGTTCGACCGGCGCCCTTGACAGAGGCCGGCCACGTCCGTATACGGGAAACCTGTCCGGCGGGGGATCCACCGTTCCTCAACCGGGCATTTTTTTCAGCGCCCTGCGGCATGGCAGAAGGCAAGAAGGCCAAGACGGCCGAGAAGGGCGGCGATACGACGCGCAAGCGCCTGTGTCCGTCCTGCGGCGCCGAGAGCCGCGTCGTCCAGCTCACCGGCTTCGGCCCGCGGGGCTTCTATTGGGTGTGCGACAAGAACTGCGGCTACACGGAACGTACCCGCTGAAGGAGGCCCGGAGCGTCCATGGCGCGCGCGCGCAAGAGTGACAAGGGTGACAAGAGCGGGGGTAGCAAGGCGAAGGCGTTCACGATCTTCGACCCCGACGAGAACCACGCCGAGGAGGGCCAGGAAGAGCTCCCCAAGGACGAGGCCGGGCGGCGCAAGATCAAGCGCCAGTACGAGGAGCTGCTCGGCATCCGCATCGAGAAGCTGCGCGGCCGCATCCTGAACCGCGAGCGCATCAACAAGACGATCGAGGGCATCTACTTCATCTGCGCGTCGTGCAAGAAGGTGTGCCACAACGTGGACGACGGGCTGGTGGAGGATCCGAACAACCTGAACAACCTGTGCAGCGCATGCTCCAGCGCGAAGGAGCCACGCGGCGGTAAGGGCGGCGGCAAGGCCGCCGCCGCGTAGCGCGCACTCGGAGCGTCCCTCCGGGAGCGGTGCGCCGCGGCGTCCCGCTCTCCATGCGGCTCCCGCCGCGCACCGCCGTCTCGGAGTCCTACGCCCCGAGGGCCAAGTCGGCCGGGAGGGGTGCGCTCAGGGTGAGCGGCCGCCCGTCCGCTGGGTGCGGGAGCGTCATGCGCACGGCGTGGAGCGCGTGGCGGCCGGGCGGGAGACCAGCCGGCGCTCCGCCATAGAGGACGTCGCCGAGCAGCGGGTGGCCGCGCGCGGCCAGGTGCACGCGCACCTGATGCGTCACGCCGGTCAGGATCGTCGCCTCGACGAGGCTCCGCTCGCGGCCCGCCCGGACGACCCGGACCCGCGTCTCCGCCGGCCAGGCACGTGCTCCGGCGGTCGCGGGCACCATGCGCCGGCGGTCGCTCGGGTCGTGCGCGAGCGGGAGCGGGATGCGCGCGCCCGCGAGCGCGCTCGCATCGCCGGCGACCCAGGCGAGGTAGCGCTTCTCGACGGCGTGAGCGCGCAGTGCGGCGCGGAGCGCGCGGTGCGCCGCGCGCGTGCGGGCGGCGACCAGCAGCCCCGACGTGCCGCTGTCGAGGCGGTGCACGAGCCCCGGCGCGAGCGGATCGCCGACGCCCGCCATCTCCGGGTAGCGCGCGAGGAGGAAGGCGGCGGCCGTGCCGCGCTGGCGCGGATCGAGCGCGTGGCCCGGCATGCCGCCCGGCTTGTCGAGCGCGACCAGGGCGTCGTCCTCGTAGAGGACGGGCAGGGCGAGCCCCGGCTCGGGCGCGATGGCCGGCGGGAGGTCGGGTAACGTGACCCGGTCGCCGGGTACCACCCGGCTGCCCTTCGCGGCCGGACGCCCGTTCAGGCGCACCGCGCCCTCGACGATCAGCCGGCGCACGAGCCGTCGCGACAGCTCGGGCAGCGCACGGTGGAGGAAGGTATCGAGCCGGGCCGGGCCCGACCCGACGCTGAGCGTCAGCGCGACCACGGGGCGCCGCCCTCGGCCGTGGCGGCCGCGGGGGCGCGCTCGGCGGCGAGGTTCTCGCGCACCAGCGTGTAGACGCGCCGCGAGAAGAGGAGCGACAAGTGGCCGAGCCCGCGCACCTCGACGTTGAACGCACCCGGGTAGTACGCCCGGCTCGGCGGGACGACGACCGCATCGTCGGCCGAGTAGATCGAGATGCAGTCGGCGAGCTGCGGCACGGGATCGTCGGCGGCGAGGCGGGCGAGGAGCGGCGAGCCGGGGCGCATCTGGACGACCATGGGGTCGAGCCGCAAGCGGGGGAAAGCCTCCGTGCCCTGATGCGGCGTGCCGAGGGTGATGAGCCGGCCGACGGCGCTCGCCCCGCCGCGCGTCCGGATGTACGCGCGGGCGACCAGCCCGCCCATGCTGTGCGCCACGATGTCGACCCGTGACGCGCCCGACGCGCGCCGGATGCGATCGATCGCCTCTCCCAGGCGCTGCGCGCTTCGCTCGATGTCGCCGCCCACGGGGGCGTGGGCGACGGGGTGGAGGTGCCGCCAGCCGTCGCGCTCGAGCCGCCGCGCGAGCCAGAGGAAGTTGGCAGCGTGCTGCGCGTAGCCGTGCAGCAGGACGACCGGAGGGCGCGGATCGTCGGGGTCGAGCGGCCGCACGCGCCGGCGCCGGAGGGCGAGCGGCGTGGCGAGCCCGAGGAGCGCGGTCGCCGCGCACTCGACAGCGAAGGCCCAGGCGCGGCCGGGCCAGGGAGTGCGGTCCTCCCCGTCCGCCGCGCACGCGGGCGGATGGCGCCGGCGGTGGCGCGCCGCCCCCCTGTACGCGTACACGTTGAAGAGCGCGCTCGCCGCGACGATGCCGAGGACGAGCAGCATGGCGATGTGCGCGAGGGCCGCCACCCGGCGAGGACAGCCGCTATGACCCGGCGTGTCAAGGGTCGAACCTTGCTTTTCGCCAGGCGGCGCCTAATCTTGGCGCGCGGGCCGATCAGCCCGCGCGCGCACGTGCCACACCCTCCTCGTCAGGCGATCATCATGGCGGGCGGTGCGGGAACCCGGTTCTGGCCCCGCAGCCGCGTCCACATGCCGAAGCAGCTGCTCGCGCTCAGCGGGAGGCGGAGCCTGCTGCAGGAGACGGTTGCCCGCGTCTCGCCACCCATACGGCGCGACCGCATCCTGGTGGTGACGGCGCGCGCGCAGGCGCGCGCCGTCGCGCGCCAGCTGCCCCGCCTCGGGCGCGGCGCCCTGCTGGTCGAGCCCGAGGGACGCAACACCGCGGCGGCCATCGCCCTGGCCGCCCTGCACGTCGCCCGCCGCGCGCCCGAGGCCGTGCTCGCGGTGCTGCCGGCCGACCACGTGATCGACGACCTGCCCGCCTTCCGTCGCGACCTCGCGCTCGCGCTCGAGGTCGCGGAGCAGAGCGGGGCGCTGGTCACCATCGGCGTTCCGCCGACGTACGTCGAGACGGGCTACGGCTACATCCGCATGGGCGCGCCGCTGCCCGGCACCCGCGGGCGCGGCGCCTGGGCCGCCGAGTTCATCGAGAAGCCGGAGCGCGCGCGCGCCCAGGCGCTCATCGCGGGCGGCGACGTGCTCTGGAACTCGGGCATCTTCGCGTGGCGGGCGAGCGCCGTCCTGGCCGCGCTCCGCGTGCACCTCCCCGAGGTGGTGGGACCGCTCGAGCGGGCGGGAACGAACGCCCGTGCGCTCGCGGCGGCCTACCGCCGCCTGCCCGCGGTCTCGATCGACCGCGGCGTCCTCGAGCGCGCCGAGCGCGTGGCGACCGTGCGCGCGCGCTTCGGCTGGAGCGACGTGGGGAGCTGGGCGGCCGTTGCGGCGCTCTGGTCGGGCGGGAACGGGCCCAACGCGCTCCGCGGGCGCGCCGTCTCGATCGACAGCCGCGGCTGCCTGGTCGACAGCCCCCTGCGGCTGGTCGCCGTGCTCGGGGTGGAGGATCTGGTCGTGGTCGACACACCCGACGCGGTCCTCGTCTGCCACAAGGACCGCGCGCAGGACGTGCGTCTGGTGGTCGACGAGCTCCGCCGCCGCGGGCTGAGGCGCTACCTCTGATGGCGGAGACGGTCGGATCGGCGCGCCTGGCGCCGCTCGCCCCGCCGGCGCCCCAGCCGCTCGCCGCGCAGCGCTCGACCATGCTCGAGCGCTTCGGCCCGCTCGCCCGGCTCCTCGTGCGCGTCCTCTTCCGCCGGGTGCGCGTGCGACCCGAGGCCGTCGAGCACCTCCGCCAGCTCGCCCGCCAGGGGACGCTCATCTACGTGATGCGCTACCGCTCGGTGCTCGACTATCTCCTGGTGAACGCCGTCCTGCTGCGCGAGAAGCTGCCGCTCGCGCGCTTCGCGCCCGGCGTCTCCACGGTCGCGTTCCGGCCGCTCGCCGAGGTGCTCGGCTGGCTCTTCCGCCGCCGGCGCCGCGCGGGCAGCGGCCACGTGGCCTGCTCGACGCTCGTGGCCCGCGGGGAGAGCGTGCTCCTCTTCATGCGCAGCCAGGCGGTGGCCGGGCGGCGCCGGCGGGCGCTGGCCGCCGCCCGCCTCGGCCCACAGTACCTGCGCGACGTGGTGCGCGCCACGCCGGCGGCCGACCGCCCGGTGTTCCTGGTCCCGGTCGCGATCTTCCGCGGCAAGGGCTTTCGCCGCAAGGAGTCGCGGTTCGCGACCCTCGTCTACAGCGTGCAGGAGGCCCCGGGCGAGGCGAAGCGCCTCTTCACCTACCTCTGGAACGCCGAGGAGACGCAGCTCACGCTCGGCCGCGAGATCGTCCTCGACCGCTTCGTGCAGGACTACCGGGGCGAGAGTGACGAGCGCGTCGTACGCCGGCTGGCGCGCGCGCTCCAGATCTTCCTCTACCGCGAGGAGCGGCTGGTGTGGGGGCCGCCGCTCCTGCCGCGGCGGGTGGTGCGCCGGCACGTGCTGCACGATCCCGAGCTGGCCCGCCTGGTGCGGCGCATCGCGGCCGAGCGCGGTGTGCCGCGCCGGCGGGTGTGGAAGGAGGCGCGCCGCTACTTCGACGAGATGGCCGCCGACTTCAACGGCCTCTACTTCGGCCTCCTCGAGGCGGTCTTCAACCGCATCTGGCCGCGCGTCTTCAGGGGAATGGAGGTCGTCGGCCTCGAGAACGTGATCGAGTGCGTCAAGGAGCACCCGGTCGTGCTCGTGCCGTGCCACCGCAGCCACTTCGACTACCTGATCCTCACCTACATCTTCCACCTGAACTACCTCTCGCCGCCGCACATCGCCGCCGGCAACAACCTGAGCTTCTGGCCCCTGGGGCCGCTCTTCCGCGGCGCCGGCGCCTTCTTCATCCGCCGCACCTTCGAGGACAACGAGCTCTACAAGATGGTCTTCCGCAAGTACCTCACCTTCCTCATGCGCGAGGGCTACACGCAGGAGTTCTTCATCGAGGGCGGGCGGACGCGGACGGGGAAGATCCTCACCCCGCGGCTCGGCATGCTCTCCGCGATCGTCAACGCCTTCGTCCAGGGTGTGCGGCGGGACCTCTACTTCGTCCCCATCTCGATCCACTACGGGCGCATCCCGGAGGAGGAGGCCTACGGGCGCGAGGTCGCCGGCGAGGAGAAGGAGCGCGAGTCGCTCGGCGCGCTCCTGCGCGCGCGCAGCGTGCTCAAGCGCCGCTATGGGACGGTCTACGTGAGCTACGCAGACCCGATCTCGCTGAACGCCGCTCTCGGCGCCGCCCGCGAGCGCTTCCGGGCGGGGCTCGGCGCCCAGGAGGTCGAGGAGGAGAAGCACCGCTTCATCCAGCGCCTGGGCTTCCGGCTGCTGCGCGCCGTGAACGAGGCTGCGGTGGCGGGCGCCACGGCCGTGAGCGCCACGGCGCTCCTGGGCGCGCCGCGCGCGGCCTGCCGCATGAGCGACTTCCTCGCCGCGGCCCATGCCCTCACCGGCCTGCTGCGCACGAAGGGGGTGCGGATCACCGAGTCACTCGACCGCAACGAGCGGTCGGATTTCCGTGAAAGCGTCAACTGGCTCGCGGGCGGCGGGCTGGTTGAGCGGCTGGTGGACTCGGGCGGCGTCGTCCTCCACGTACCGACCTCGAAGCGGGTCAACCTCGACTTCTACAAGAACAACACGATTCACTTCTTCCTCGTCCCCTCACTGCTCACGCGAGCGCTCCTGGCCGAGGTGCCGTTCACCGCTCTGCGCGCGCACATCGGCTGGTGGCTCGACCTCTACCGCTGGGAGTTCCCGCTCCCGGAGCGCGACGCGGTGGCGGCCGAGATCGGGCGCTGGCTTGCGTACTACCGCGAGGTGGGCGCGGTGGTGGGCGACGGGGCCGCGCTCGACCACCCTCTCATCCGCGCCACCGCCGGCATCCTCGAGAACTTCCGCGAGGCCTACCTGGTCGCGGCGCGCACCGTGGCCGCGCTCGAGGAGTGGCCGATCCTGGACAGCGGGCTCGCGCAGCGCATGCGCCGCCAGTTCCAGACCAGCCTCCTCCTCGGCGAGGTGCACAAGCCCGAGGGCAACTCGATGATCACCTTCGGGAACGCCCTCTCGCGGCTGGCCGAGCTGGGACACGTGACCATGGTGCGCCGCGGCCGGGGCGGCCGCGAGCGCTGGGTCGACCGCGGGCCGGCGTTCGACCGCCTGCCGGAGCTGATCCGGCACTTCGGCCCGTAGGGACAGCAGCCGGACCGGCTCGCGATCATGACCCGGCCTGGCCGGCGAGCTGGGGGAAGAGCGCGGCGAGCGCGGGCGGCACCGTCACCTTCTCGTCCTGCGTCGAGTCGGGCAGGTCCTCGAACTGCAGTACCCCGATCTTGGCGAACGCCTCCCGGACGTGCGGGGTGAGGAGGCCGAGCCGCTTGAGGTTCGGGACGATCTTGGAGAACAGCAGCTGGCGGAAGGCCTGCATGAAGGGCGTCTCGATCGACCACCGGGTCCACACGTCGAGGTCGTAGCCGAGCCGCTCCCAGACCTCCTGCATGAGGAGCCGATCCCGCATGAGGTGCGCCGCCTCGATGACGAAGTCCTCGCGCTCGCGCAGCTCGGACGCCGTCATCTGGCGGTACACATCCTCGAGCGAGAGCACGCCGAAGGCGACGTGGCGCGCCTCGTCACGCATGACGGCGCTCGTGATCTGCTGCAACAGATGCTCGTGCGGGTTCATGAAGTGCATCATGCCGAAGGCCGCGAGCGCGAGCCCCTCCACCATGATCTGCATGCCGAGGTAGGTCACGTCCCAACGCGGGTCGCGGATGATCTGCGTGAGCAGCGTGTGGAGATGCGGGTTGACCGGGAAGGCGAAGGGGAGTTTCTCGGTCAGATAGCGGCGGTACACCTCGACGTGACGCGCCTCGTCGATCACCTGGCTGGCCGCGTAAAACTTGGCCTCGAGCCACGGCACCGTGTTGACGATCTGAGCGGTCGCGAGCAGCGCCCCCTGCTCGCCGTGCAGGAACTGGGAGAGCATCCACCCGAGCTGGTGCACGCGCAGGCGGACGAACTCCTTCTCCTCCAGCTTCCGCGGTGGGCTGAGGAGCGTGTTGACGACGTCGGCCGACAGGAAGTCCGGGAAACGCTCGGGATCGACGTCGATCGACCAGTCGATATCGGTCGAGGCGTTCCACTGCAGGCGCTTGCCTTTCTCGTAGAGGTTGAGCAGCGCTTCCCGGCGCACCTCGTAGTCCCAGGTGAAGACGGTCTCCGAGGTCTCGCCAACGGCCTCGAGCCGGCCGGCCGGAGGGATGGGAATGGAACGTGGCGTGTCTTCCACGGTTGCCTTCTCCTTCGGCCGGCGCACATACTCGGCCCGCAGCGGCGCCCGGGCGCCAGCGGCCCATTCCTACCGCGTCGCGACGAGAGAAGGAAGGCACTCGGGGCCCCTGCTGTTTTGAGGCCGAGGTGCAGCGTCCGAGCACTGGACGGGCGCCCGGAGTAGTTTGACCGACCCCCGGCTCAGCCAGTAAACACACTCGAGTCCGAGACGTCCGCAGCATGCCCGAAGACCACGAGCAGATCGTGGTCAGGCGGAAAAAGCTCCAGGCGCTTCGGGAGCGGGGCGTCGACCCGTACCCGAACGATTTCCGGCCTGACCATACGACGGCCGAGGTGCATGCGCGTCTCTCCGCGCTGGGCGAGGCCGAGCTCGCCCGCACGGGGACGCTGTCGATCGCGGGACGCGTCATGGCGCTGCGCGACTTCGGCAGAGCGGGCTTCCTCCAGGTGCAGGACCGGGCGGGGCGGCTCCAGGTGCACGCACGCCGCGACCGCCTCGGGGACGAGGGCTTCGAGACCTACCGCCTGCTCGACCTGGGTGACGTGATCGGCGTCGCCGGACAGCCGTTCCGCACCCGGACCGGCGAGCTCACGCTCGAGGCGACGGAGCTCCGCCTGCTCGCCAAGGCGCTCCGCCCGCTGCCCGAGAAGTGGCACGGCCTCCAGGACGTGGAGACGCGCTACCGGCAGCGCTACCTCGACCTGATCGTCAACCCGGACGCGCGCCGCATCTTCGAGGTGCGCGCGCGCGCCGTCCGCTACCTGCGCGACTTCCTCGTCGCGCGCGGCTACCTCGAGGTCGAGACCCCGATGATGCAGGCGATCGCCGGCGGGGCCGCGGCGCGCCCGTTCGTCACCCACCACAACGCGCTCGACCTGGACCTCTACCTCCGCATCGCCCCCGAGCTGTACCTGAAGCGCCTGGTCGTGGGCGGCTACGAGCGTGTCTTCGAGCTCTCGCGCGTCTTCCGCAACGAGGGGGTGTCCACGCGCCACAACCCCGAGTTCACCATGCTCGAGTTCTACCAGGCCCACGCGACCTACGAGGACCTGATGGCGCTCACCCAGGAGATGCTGGTGGGGCTCGCGGAGCAGGTGACGGGCGGGACGACCCTCCACTACGGCGGCGAGACGATCGACCTGGTACCTCCCTGGCCGCGCCGGACCATGGCGGAGCTGGTGAGCGAGCACGCCGCGCTGCCGGCCGAGCGCGTGCACGACCGCGAGCTCCTGGCGCGCTGCGCGGCGAGCCGCGGCATCGCGATGCCGCCGGAGCCGACGGCCGGCCATCTCCTCGCGGCGGTCTTCGAGGCGGTGGTCGAGCCGCTCCTCGTGCAGCCGATCTTCGTCACCCAGTTCCCGGTCGAGCTCTCGCCGCTCGCGCGCCGCAACGACCGCGACCCGCGCTTCGTCGACCGCTTCGAGCTCTTCGTGGCGCGCCACGAGATCGCCAACGCCTTCTCCGAGCTGAACGACCCCGAGGATCAGCGCGAGCGCTTCGAGCAGCAGCTCCGCGCGCGCGCTGCCGGCTGGGCCGAGGCGCACGTCATGGACGCGGACTACGTGCGTGCGCTCGAGTACGGGATGCCGCCGACGGCCGGGGAGGGCATCGGCCTCGACCGCCTGGTCATGCTGCTCACCGGCGCGACCTCGATCCGCGAGGTCATCCTCTTCCCGCATCTCAGGCCGGAGGGGGCGCCGTGAGCTGGGAGCTGTTCGTCGGGCTGCGCTACCTGCGCGCCCGCCGGCGCACTTTCCTCTCCCTCATCTCGCTCATCTCCCTCCTCGGCGTGACCATCGGCGTGGCCACGCTCGACATCGTGCTCGCGGTGATGACCGGCTTCGAGCAGGACCTGCGCGACAAGATCCTCGGCATGAACCCGCACATCGTGGTCGTGAGCTACGGCGGCCCGCTCGAGGGTGACCCGTCGCTGGTCGAGCGCACGCGCGCGGTGGCGGGGGTGGCCGCCGCCGAGCCCTTCGTCTACGGGCAGGCGATGCTCGCGGTCGGGCGGAGCGCGGCGGGGGTGGTGGTGCGCGGCATCGACCCCGGGGCCGCGGGGGCGGTGGTGGACCTCGAGCGGCATCTCCGGAGCGGCACGCTCGCCGCGCTCGCGAGCCCGCGCCCGATCACGCTGCCGCCGGAGGAGGGTGGGACGAAGGTCGAGCTGCCGGGGCTGCTCATCGGGGCGGAGCTCGGCCACCAGCTCGGGGTGGGCACGGGCGACGTCGTCAACCTGATCTCGCCGCTCGGCACGCCGGGGCCGGCGGGGCCCGTGCCCCGCATCAAGCGCTTCGTGGTGGCCGGCCTCTTCGACTCGGGCATGTTCGACTACGACACCACGCTCGCCTACATGGCGCTCCCCGACGCGCAGCGCTTCTTCGACATGAAGGGCGCGGTCACCGGCATCGAGGTCCGGGTGCGGGACGTCTACGGGGCCCGCGCCGTCGCGCGCGCGATCGAGGCGGCGCTCGGCGGCTTCCCGTACCGGGCGCGCGACTGGATGGAGGTGAACCGCAACCTCTTCTCCGCGCTCGAGCTCGAGAAGGTCGTCTACGGGATCGTCCTCTGCCTGATCGTGGTGGTCGCGGCCTTCAATATTCTGGCGACGCTCACCATGGTGGTGAAGGAGAAGCGGCGCGACATCGCCGTGCTCAAGTCGATGGGCGGCTCGAGCGCGTCGATCGGCCGCATCTTCATCCTGAACGGGGCGGTGATCGGGGTCGCGGGCACCGTCCTCGGCAACCTGCTCGGCCTGGTCGGCTGCTGGCTCCTGGCGCGCTACCAGTTCATCGAGCTGCCGAAGGACGTCTTCCTGGTGACCACGCTGCCGGTGCGGGTGGACCCGCTCAACTTCGCGGTCGTGGCGGCGGTCTCGATCGCGATCTGCGTCGTCGCGGCCCTCTCCCCGGCCCGGCGGGCGGCGAGCCTGGTCCCGGTCGAGGTGATCCGGTATGAGTAGCGCCCGATGCCCGGCCAGCTCCCCCCGCTCGTGCAGGCGGTTCAGCTCGACAAGCGCTACGTGGACGGCCCGTCGATCGTGCAGGTTCTCACCGGGCTCGACGTGGAGGTCGAGGCCGGCGAGCGGATCGCCATCGTCGGCGAGTCCGGGGTGGGCAAGTCGACGCTCCTCCACCTCCTCGGGGCGCTCGATCAGCCGACCGGGGGCCGCATCCTCTTCGAGGGCGTGGACGTGTTCGCGCGCTCGGAGGCCGAGCTGGCCGTCTTCCGCAACCGCGAGATCGGCTTCGTCTTCCAGTTCCACCACCTGCTGGGCGACTTCACGGCGCTCGAGAATGTCATGCTGCCGAGCCTGATCGCCCGCCGGCCGTACGCGGCCACCCGGGCGCGCGCGACCGAGCTGCTCGAGCGGGTCGGGCTCCGGGAGCGGCTCGCGCACCGGCCCGGGCAGCTCTCCGGGGGCGAGCAGCAGCGCGTGGCGGTGGCGCGCGCCCTCGTCCTGCGCCCGCGGCTCGTCCTCGCCGACGAGCCGACCGGCAACCTGGACCCGGCCACCGGCGAGGACGTCCAGCAGCTCATGCTCGAGCTCAACCAGGAGCACGGCGCGGCGCTCGTGGTTGCCACCCACAACGACCGCCTGGCGGCGGCGATGGGGCGGACGCTCCGCCTGGCGGGTGGTGCGCTCCACGAGGTGGGCTCGGGGCCGCGCGGGCGGGCCCACGGCATGACGTCGTGAGAAGGCCCCGGATGGCGAGGCACGGTCGCAGGCGGTGGGTCGCGCTCGGGGCGGCGCTGGCGCTGGTCGCCGGGGAGGTACCGGTCGGCGCGCAGGGCGAGCCCTCGATCGCGCGCGTCGGGGTCGCCGGCAACCTGCGCGTCGAGGAGGACGCCATCCGGGTCCATCTGCGCTCGCAGCCGGGCCAGCCCTTCGACCAGGACACCATCGATCGGGACATCCGCTCCGTCTACGAGATGGGCTTCTTCGACCAGGTGGATGCGGACGTCACGCGGGTGGGCGAGAACCGGGTCGAGGTCGTCTTCCGGGTGAAGGAGCGGCCCCTCGTACGCAGCGTCCGGATCGAGGGCAACAAGAAGGTGAAGCGCGAGGAGCTCGAGGCCGCGCTCAAGATCCGTGCCCATGCCATCCTCGACCCCGAGAAGGCGCGCCAGGGCCTCGAGGCCGGGAAGAAGCTCTACGTCGAGAAGGGCTATCTCGACGCCACGCTCACCTACTCGACCGAGCCGGTCGGCGAGAACGAGGTCGACGTCCTCTACAAGGTCGAGGAGCACGAGCCGGTCAAGGTCGTCGAGGTCGCCTTCGAGGGCAACAAGGCCTTCTCGCCCCGCAAGCTCCGGGGCGTCATGCAGACGCGGGAGAAGTGGCTCCTCGGCTTCATCACGGGCGCCGGCGTGCTCAACAAGGAGGTGCTGCGCACCGACGTCGAGCGGCTGACGGCCTGGTACTACGACCACGGCTACGTCACGGTGCGCGTCGACGAGCCGCGCGTCGAGCGCCGCGACGACGGCCTCCACATCACCGTCAAGATCGACGAGGGCGACCAGTACCAGGTCGGCGAGGTGGCGGTGGCGGGTGAGAACACGCCCACCGACACGAAGCTGCTCCTCCAGGGGCTGCAGATCACCCCCGGCGAGGTCTTCAAGGCGAGCGCGCTGCGCGAGGACACGCAGAAGCTGACCGAGCGGCTCTCCGAGGACGGCTACGCCTTCGCCAGCGTCGAGCCCGAGACCGAGATGCGCCCCGAGGAGAAGCGGGTCGACATCACCTACAAGGTCGAGCGCGGCAAGCCGGTGGTGGTGGACCGCATCGAGGTGACCGGCAACACCAAGACGCGCGACAAGGTGATCCGCCGCGAGATGCGCCTCCAGGAGCAGGAGCTGTTCTCGGCGAGCAAGCTGCGCAAGAGCCGCGAGGCGCTGCAGCGCCTCGGCTTCTTCCAGAGCGTCAACATCACGACCCGGCGCGCCGCCGAGGAAGACCGCATGCAGGTGGTGGTGGACGTGAAGGAGGCCCAGACCGGCGCCTTCAGCGCCGGCGCCGGCTTCAGCTCGGCCGACCAGCTCCTCTTCAACGCGCGCATCGTCGAGAACAACCTCTTCGGGCGGGGCCAGCGGCTCGAGCTCTCCGGCGACATCGGCTCGATCCGGCGCAACGTCGTCCTCTCCTTCACCGAGCCCTACTTCCGCGACACGCCGCTCACCGTGGGGGCGAGCGCCTTCAGCTGGAAGCTTCGCTTCGACGACTTCGACCGCAGCGGCACCGGCTTCGGCACCCAGCTCACCTACCCGGTCACGGCCTGGGGTTACACCTCGCTCTGGGGCCTGCCCCTCGAGGAGGTGCGCGTCGGCAGCGACTACCGCATCGAGTCGGCCAAGATCAGCGGCCTCGGCCTCGACGCCACGCGCTCGATCCGGGTCGAGGAGGGCACGAGCCTGATCAGCAGCGTGACGCCCCGCGTGTCGCGCAACACGCTGAACCACGCCTTCGACCCAACCGCGGGCTCCCTGCAGGACGTCTCCATGGAGGTCGCCGGTCTCGGCGGCGAGCGCTTCATGAAGGCCGAGGCGCGCGAGCGCTGGTACCACACCTTCTGGCGCTCGAAGGCGCTCGGCGACTTCACGTACTCCTTCGGCGGCAGGCTGGGCTACGGCTTCATGGGCGAGGGCGGCGTCAACGGCGGCGAGCTGCCGCTCTTCGAGCGCTACTTCCCGGGGGGGATCGATACGATCCGCGGCTTCAAGACGCGCACCCTCGGGCCGCGCGAGGCGCGCAAGGACATCTTCGGGCGCGTCATCTCGACCACGCCGGTCGGCGGCAGCGAGGAGGGGATCGTCAACAACGAGGTCATCTTCCCGATCGTGCAGGGCATCGGGTTGAAGGGCGTGCTGTTCGTCGACGCCGGCAACGCCTACAGCGCGGAGGAGGGCTTCACCCTCGACGAGACCCGCTTCTCGGCCGGGGCCGGGGTGCGCTGGCTGTCGCCCATCGGCCCGCTGCGCATCGAGCTCGGCAAGCCGTTCCACACCAAGCCCCACGATCAGAAGAGCCTCGTGCTGTTCTCGTTCGGGGCGCCGTTCCAGTACTGAACCGACGGGGGGAGACGGAAGCACATGCGAGATCGGGTCACCGGAGGCAAGAGCGGCCGGAGGGCCCGCGTGGCGCTCGGGCTCGCGGCGATCGTGGTCGGGCTCGGGGCGGCGCGGCCGGCGGCCGCGGAGCAGAAGATCGCCGTGATCGACATGCAGCGGGCGCTCAACGAATGCGATGCCGGCAAGCGGGCGAAGGAGCAGGTGAAGGCGAAGTTCGAGCGCTCGCAGAACCAGCTCAAGAAGCAGCGCGACGACTTGGACCGCCTGAAGGGGGACTACGAGCGCAAGGCGACCGTGCTCAAGGAGGAGGAGCGGCGCAACCTGGAGAAGGACCTCGAGAGCCGCGGCCTCGAGTTCAAGCGCAAGTACGAGGACTTCCAGCGCGAACTCAAGGAGACCGATGCCGAGCTCACCAAGAGCATCGTCGAGGAGCTCTACGGGCTGGTGCGTGACTACGGCGAGAAGCACGGCTACACGCTCGTGCTCGAGGCCTCCAGCGGCGCGCTCCTCTACAACGACAAGACGGTGGATGTGACCGACGAGATCGTGAAGCTCCACAACGCCTCGGCCCACAAGGAGGCGTCGAAGCGGAGCCTGGACAAGGAGTAGCGTTCCATCACTGACACTGACGAGCCCGAGCGAGGCGCGAGCGGGCCGCGGGCGTTCCCCTACGTCCTGGTCGACCGGGTGCTCGAGGTCGAGCCGGGGAGGCGCGCGGTCGGCATGAAGCGCGTGAGCGCCAACGAGCCGTACTTCGCGGGGCATTTTCCCGGCGCACCCCTCCTGCCCGGGGTCATGCTGTGCGAGGCCCTGGTCCAGCTCGGCTCCCGGCTCGCCGAGGACGAGGACCTGCGTCTGGTCGCGGTCGACAAGGCGCGCTTTCGCCGCCCGGTGCTGCCCGGCGACACGCTCCGGCTCGAGGTGACCTGCGCCGCCCCCGGGCCGCCCTGGCGGCTGCGCGGGGTCGCGACGGCGGGGCCGGCGCTGGTGGCGGAGGTCGAGTTCGCGGCGGCGCCCCCGGCGGGCGCGCGCGTCCATCCGACGGCCGTGGTGGCGCGCGGCGCCGAGCTGGACACGGGGGTCACGGTGGAGGCCTACGCCGTGGTCGGGCCGCACGTGCGCGTGGGGCGCGACTCGTGGGTCGGGCCGCACGCGGTGGTGAGCGGGCGCACCACGATCGGCACCGGCTGCCGCATCTTCCAGTTCGCGAGCGTGGGGGCGCCCCCGCAGGATCTCAAGTACCACGGCGAGCCGAGCACGCTCGAGATGGGGGACGGGAACATCGTGCGCGAGTTCGCGTCCATCAACCCCGGCACCGCGGGCGGCGGCATGCGGACCCGGATCGGGAACCGCTGCCTCCTCATGGTCTCCGCGCACGTGGCCCACGACTGCCGGGTCGGCGACGGGGTGATCCTGGCCAACGGCGCGGCCCTCGGCGGGCACGTCGAGGCCCAGGACTACGCGATCGTGGGCGGCCTCGCGGGCGTGCACCAGCACGTGCGCATCGGCGAGTCGGCCCTGTGCGCCGCCGGGGCGATGGTGTCGATGGACGTGCCGCCCTTCTGCATGGTGGCGGGCGACCGGGCCCGGCTGCGCGGTCTCAACCTGGTGGGGCTCCGTCGGCGCGGCTTTGCCGCCGGGGCGATCACGGCGCTCAAGCGCGCCTACCGGGTCCTCTTCCAGGGCGGCGGCCGGCGCGAGGCGCTCGCGCGCGCGCGCGCGGCGTTCGGTCAGGTGCCCGAGGTGGCGCGGCTCGTCGACTTCGTCGCCGCCTCGCGGCGGGGTGTGTGCCGGTGAGCGGGGAGCGCATCGGCCTCATCGCCGGGAGCGGTCGCTTCCCGGTCCTGTTCGCGGAGACGGCGCGCCGCCGCGGCGTCGAGGTGTTCGCGGTCGCGCACCGGGGCGAGACCGACCCCGAGCTCGACCGGGTCGTGGCCGGCATCAGCTGGCTCTACCCCGGCGAGCTCGCGGCCATGATCGACGCGCTCAAGCGCGCCGGGGTGCGGCGCGCGGTCATGGTCGGCGGCATCGCCAAGCCCCGGCTCTTCCGCGAGTTCCGGCCCGACGCCCGTGCCCTGGCGGTCATTGCGCGCGTCGGCAAACTGCGCGACGACCTGGTGCTGCGCGCGGTGGCGAGCGAGCTCGAGTCGGAGGGGATCGCGGTGGTCGAGTCGACGTTGTATCTGCAGGAGATCGTGCCGAGCGCGGGCGTGCTCAGCGCCCGGCGGCCGAGCCCGGAAGAGTGGAGCGACATCCGCTTCGGCTTCCGCGCGGCCAAGGTGATCGGGCAGTTCGACATCGGGCAGAGCGTCGTGGTGCGCGGGGGCGCCGTGATCGCCGTCGAGGGCATCGAGGGCACGGATGCGACTATCCGCCGCGCCGGCCAGCTCGCGGGCGGCGACATCGTCCTCGTCAAGGTGTGCAAGCCGACGCAGGACACCCGCTTCGATCTCCCGGCGGTGGGGCCCGGCACGGTGGCGGCGCTCGCGCAGGCAAAGGGGCGGGTGCTCGCCATCGAGGCGGGCAGGACGGTCACGCTCGACCGCGCCGAGCTGGTCACGCTCGCCGATCGGGTCGACATCGCCGTGGTCGCGGTCGACGGGAGGGAGGTCGATCGATGAGGCTCCGCACCGCGGTGGTGGGCGTGGGGTACCTGGGCCGCTTCCACGCCGAGAAGTACGCCGCGCACCCGGGGGCCGAGCTGGTCGGCGTGGTCGACGTGGATCCCGGGCGCGCACGCGAGGTCGCGGCCGCGCTCGGCGCGGAGGCGCTCACCGATCACCGCGCGCTCGCGGGACGGGTCGACTGCGCGAGCGTCGCGGTCCCCACCCAGCAGCACTTCGAGGTGGCGCGCGATCTCCTCGAGGCGGGCATCGACGTGCTGGTCGAGAAGCCGGTCACCACCACGGTCGAGGAGGCGAAGGCGCTGGTCGAGCTCGCCGTGCGCGGCGCGCGCGTCTTCCAGGTGGGCCACCTCGAGCGCTTCAACCCCGCGGTGCTCGCGCTCGAGGGGCTGGTGACCCAGCCGCGCTTCATCGAGTGCCACCGCCTCGCGCCCTTCACCGAGCGCGGCACGGACGTCGACGTCGTGCTCGACCTGATGATCCACGACCTCGACGTGATCCTCTCCATGGTGCCGTCGGCGCTCCGCTCGGTCGAGGCGGTGGGCGTCCCGGTACTCACCAACTGCGTCGACATCGCCAACGCGCGGCTCCGCTTCGCCAACGGCTGCATCGCCAACGTAACCGCGAGCCGCGTCTCCATGAAGCGGGAGCGAAAGATCCGCATCTTCCAGGCCGACGCCTACCTGGCGGTCGACTACGGCGAGCGGCGGGTGCGCATCTGCCGGCGCGAGCCGGACGCCGACGGCCAGGCGGCGCTCACCCTCGAGGAGCGCGAGGTGCCGGAGGGCGACGCGCTCGAGGCCGAGGTCGACGCCTTCCTGCGCGCCGTGCGCGCGCGCGAGGCGCCGGCGGTGAGCGGCTGGGACGGGCTGCGCGCGCTCGAGGTCGCGCACGTGATCCGCGAGAGCCTCGAGACCGAGGTGCGCGCAGTGCAGGCGGCGTCGGCCTCCTAGCCATGTCGGACGGCGGCGCCTCCCGCGCCTGGCGCGCTCCCGCGCGTCCGCGCCGGCTCCTCCTGGTGGCTGGCGAGGCCTCGGGCGACCTCCACGGCGCGGACCTGGTGCGCGCGCTGCGCGCCTCGGTTCCCGCCCTCGAGGTGTTCGGCGTGGGCGGGGAGCGGCTGCGCGAGGCGGGCATGGTGACGGTCGCCGACGTGGGGCAGGTGGCGACCATGGGGCTCGAGGCGACCGGACGGCTGCGCGCTCTCTGGCATGCTTACCGCACGCTCGCGCGCCGCCTGCGCGCGGACCCGCCGGACCTGTGCGTGCTGATCGACTTCCCCGAGTTCAACCTCCGCCTGGCGCACGTCGCCAAGCGCGCGGGGGTGCCCGTCCTCTACTACATCGGGCCGCAGGTGTGGGCCTGGCGCCGCGGCCGCGTGCGCAAGATCGCGCGCCGCGTGGACCGGCTGGCGGTCGTTTTCCCCTTCGAGCCGGCGCTCTACGCCCCGCGGCTGCCGGGGGTCGAGTTCGTCGGCCATCCGCTCCTCGACCGCGTGCGGGTGACGCGCGGGCGCGCGGAGACGCTCGGCGCGCACGGGCTCGACCCCGCGCGGCCGACCGTGCTCCTCCTGCCCGGCAGCCGGCTCTCCGAGATCGACTATCTCCTGCCGCCGCTGCTGGACGCCGTGCGCACTCTGGGTCGGGACGGTCGGCTCCAGTTCCCGCTCGCCCTCGCCCACACGCTGCCCGCGGACGAGGTCCGCCGCCGGGTCCGCGCCGCCGGCCTGGACGTCAAGGTGATCGAGGACGACACCTACAACCTCATCGGGGCCTCGGACCTGGCGCTCGTCAGCTCGGGCACGGCGACGCTCGAGTGCGCGCTGCTCGAGCGCCCGATGGTGATCGTGTACCGGCTCGGGCCGCTCAGCTACGTTCTCGGCCGCCTCCTCGTGCGTGGCGTCAGGTACATCGGCATGCCGAACATCGTGGCCGGGCGCGAGGTCGTGCCGGAGCTGCTGCAGCGGCAGGCGACGGGCCCGCGCATCGCCGCGGCGGCGCGCGCCCTGCTCGACGATCCGGCGCGCCACGCGGCGATGATCGAGGAGCTGCGCGAGGTGCGGCGGCGGCTCGGCCGCGGCGGCGCGGCGGGACGCGCGGCCGCGATCGCGCGCGAGATGCTGGAGGGCTGCCGGGGATGAGGCAGTACCGGCGCCTGCTCTCCTACCTCCGGCCCTACCTCTGGCCGCGCTTCGTGCTGGCCGTGGCCTGCATGCTCTCCCGCAGCGCCGTGGAGACCAGCGTCCCGTTCCTCGCCAGGTTCACCTTCGATCAGGTCTTCCACCAGCAGCACCCCGAGGCGCTGCCGCTGGTGGTGCTCCTGGTGCTCGGGGCGGCCTTCCTGCGCGGCGGGCTCGACTTCGTCGGCGGCTATCTGAACGACTGGGTCGGGCAGCGCGTGGTGACCGACCTGCGCAACGAGCTCACCGCGCACATCCAGCGCCTCGACCTGGCCTTCTTCAACCGCCGCCGGGCGGGGCAGATCGTCTCGCGGGTGATCTCCGACGTGGGAATCGTGCGCGGCGCGGTGACCGACGCCGTCACCTCGATCTTCCAGGAATTCCCCACCCTACTCGGGCTCACGGTCACCGCCTTCTACCTCGACTGGGTGCTCGCCCTGCTCGCCATCTGCCTCTTCCCGGCGGCGGCGCTCCCGATCCGCTACCTCTCCCTCCAGCTCCGCCAGACGACTCGCCGCATGCAGGACGGCATCGGCCGGCTGAATGCGCTGCTGCACGAGAACGTGCAGGGCAACCGGGTCGTCAAGGCCTTCGGTCAGGAAGGCTACGAGCAGCGGCGCTTCGACGAGCACAACGAGCGGCTCCTCCGCATCTACATGCGAACCAGCGTGCTGCGCGCGCTGCCGATCACCGAGATGCTGGCCGGCATCGCGGTCGCGGGCATCATCTGGTACGGGGGCAGCAGCGTCATCTCCGGCGCGCGCACGCAGGGCTCCTTCATGGCCTTCATCATCGCGCTCTTCCTCCTCTACGAGCCGTTCAAGAAGCTGGTGCGCACCAACAACACCATCCAGCAGGGCCTGGCCGGTGCCGAACGCGTCTTCGAGCTGCTCGACACGGCGCCGCAGGTCGTCGACCGGCCGGGCGCGGTCGCCCTCCGCGGCGTGCGCGCGGCGATCGAGTTCCACGCCGTCAGCTTCGCCTACGATCCCGGCGAGCCCGTGCTGCGCGACATCAACCTCCGCATCCCGGTCGGGCAGGTGGTGGCGCTGGTCGGCATGAGCGGGGGCGGGAAGAGCACGCTCGCCGATCTGATCCCGCGCTTCTACGACGTGACCGCGGGCCGCATCACGATCGACGGCACCGACATCCGCGACCTGACCCTCGCGAGCCTGCGCACGCACATCGCGGTGGTGACCCAGTTCACGTTCCTCTTCAACGACAGCGTGCGCAACAACATCGCCTACGGCGATTCCAACCGCTCCATGGACGAGATCGTCGCCGCGGCGCGCGCCGCGAACGCGCACGACTTCATCGTCGAGATGTCGCGCGGCTACGAGACCGGGATCGGCGACCTCGGCGTGCGGCTCTCGGGCGGTCAGCGGCAGCGGCTCGCGATCGCGCGCGCGCTGCTCAAGAACGCGCCCATCCTGATCCTCGACGAGGCGACCTCCGCGCTCGACACGGAGTCCGAGGGCCTGGTGCAGGAGGCGCTCGAGCGCCTGATGGCGAACCGGACGACGCTGGTGGTCGCGCACCGCCTCTCCACCGTGCGGCGCGCCGACCGGATCGTCGTGGTCGTGCGCGGCGAGATCGTCGAGAGCGGCACGCACGACGAGCTCCTCGCCCGCGGCGCCGAGTACCGCAAGCTCTACGAGCTCCAGTTCCGCGACGTGGAGGCGCTGGAGGGCGGGGCGGACGTGGCCGCGGACAGCGTCCGGGCGCGGAAGGCCGCGCCCTAGCTGGGTTCGGAGCGCCACGTGCAGCGCGCGACATCGGCCGACGTGGCGCGCGACGGCGCCGGGCCCGCCGATTCGGCCTTCCGGCGGCGCTGGAGCCGGCGCACGCAGGCCTGGGTGGTGGTCGCGGGCTGGGTCCTGGCCCTGGCGCTCCGCCTCCTCTATCTCACCCTGCGCGTCCGCCTGGTGGATCACGGCGAGCTGTTCGCACGCCGCCGGCGCGGCGAGCAGGTGCTGGCCGCCTTCTGGCACGACGGGATCGTGCTCCTCCCGCTGGTGGTGACGCGGCTTCGCTGGCCGGGGACGGTGAACGTCATGCTCAGCTGGCATCGTGACGCGGAGGTCGCCGCGCAGGCGATGCGCCACCTGGGCATCCGGGCGGTGCGCGGCTCGGCCACGCGCGGCTGGCTCGGCGCGGTGCGCGGGCTGCTCGCGGCGCGCGCGCGCGGCGAGGACATCGCCATCGTGCCCGACGGGCCGCGCGGGCCGCGTCACGAGGCGAAGGACGGAGCGGTGCAGCTCGCGCGTGCGACCGGGCTGCCGCTCCTGGTGGTGGGCGTCGCGGCCTCGCCCGCGCGCCGCCTCGGCAGCTGGGACCGGCTGCAGGTGCCACGGCCGTTCGCGCGCGTGGCCCTCGTGCTGAACGCGCCGGTCGTGTTGCCGGCGGACAAGGCCGCGGCGCGGGCCGCGCTCGAGGCCGCGCTCGGCGAGGCGAACGCCGAGGCCGCGCGTGCGGTCGGGGCGCGCCCCGCATGATGGAGCGGCTCGCGGTGGGCGCCTACCGCGGCGCGATGACGGCGGCCGCGGGCGTGGCCGAGCTCGCGAGCCGGCTCCCCGGTGCGCCGCCGCGCTGGCGCGCGCTCGGGGCGCGGCTCGGGCGGCTCACCGACGACGAGCGCACGCTCGCCGCGGGCGCCCCCGCGGTCTGGCTCCACGCGGCGTCGGTGGGCGAGCTCAACGCCGCGCGCCCGCTGCTCCGCCGGCTGCGCGAGCGCTTCGCGGAGCGGCTGTGCGTCGTCTCGACGCTCACGCGGACGGGCCTCGAGCTCGCGCGCGCGAGCCCGGAGGCGCACCTGGCGCTCCTCCTGCCCCTCGACGCGCCCCGCACGGTGCGCCGGCTCCTCGCGTCCTTCCAGCTCGAGGCGTTCTTCTTCACCGAGACCGAGATCTGGCCGACGCTCCTCGCCGAGCTGGCCGAGCAGGGGGTGCCGACCTTCATGGTGAGCGGCCGCGTGGGTCCCGGGACGATGCGGCGCGCGCGCTGGCTCCGCCCGCTCTACCGCGGCGCGCTCACCAGCGTGGACTGCTGCATGCAGAGCGAGGAGGACGCGCAGCGCATCCTCGCGCTCGGCGCCGATCTGCGGCGGGTCCAGGTGGCGGGCAGCCTCAAGTTCGAGGGCGCCGCCTCCGACCCCCCGCCCGAGGTCCTCCGCCTCGCCGCCGCGCTCGGCACGCGGCGCATGATCGTGGCCGGCAGCACGCACGAGGGCGAGGACGAGATCGTGCTCGAGGCCTTCCGGCGCGTGCTGCCGGGTCGCGCCGACCTGGCGCTCCTCCTCGCCCCGCGGCACCCCGAGCGCCTCGACGCGGTGGCCGCTCTGGTGAGCGCCGGCGGGTTCTCGCTCGCGCGCTACAGCGAGCTCGCGACGCTCGGGGAGGGGAGGGCGCCCGCGGTCATCCTCCTCGACGCGGTCGGACCGCTCGCGCACTGCTACGCGCTCGGGGTGATCGCCTTCGTCGGGGGGAGCCTGGTGGCGGTCGGCGGGCACAACGTGCTCGAGCCGGCGCGCGCCGGCCGGCCCGTGCTGGTCGGGCCGCACACCGAGCACGCGGCCGAGACGGTGGAGCGTCTGGTGACGGGCGGCGCGGCGCTGCGCGTGAGCTCGGCCGAGAGCCTCGCCTGGGCGCTCGCCGGCCTGCTCGACGAGCCCGTGCGCATGGCCGACATGGGGCGGCGGGCGCGTGCGCTGGTCGAGGGCGGGCAGGGCTCGATCGAGCGGCACCTGAAGGTAATCGCCGCCCGCCTCTCCATGGCGCGCTTCGCGCGCGCGGTGGGATGACGGCTGCGCTCGAGCGCGTGGCGTGGCGCGCCTGGACAGGAGAGACCGTGGGCGGACGCGCCCTCCGCGCCGCGCTCGTGCCCGCGGCGCTCACCTACGGGGCACTCGCGACGCTGCGCAACCGCCTCTACGACGCCGGCTGGCTCGGCACGGCGCGCGTGCCTGCGCACGTGGTGAGCGTCGGCAACCTGGCGGTGGGCGGGAGTGGCAAGACGCCGACCGCGCTCTGGCTCGCCGAGCGGCTCGCGGCGCGCGGGCTCCGCACCGGCATCGTCGCGCGCGGCTATCGCAAGCGGCGCCGCGGGGTGGTGGTCGTCGGCGAGGGGGGCCGTCCGCTGGTCGGCCCCGAGGAGGGCGGCGACGAGGCCGTCATGCTCGCGCGGCGCTTCGCGGGGCCGGTGGTGGCGGGCGAGCGTCGGGCCGCCGCGGCGGCCTTCGCCTGCACGCGCTTCGGCCTCGACGCGCTCGTGCTCGACGACGGCTTCCAGCACCGCGCCCTCACGCGCGACGCCGACCTCGTGCTGGTGGGCGAGGAGACGGCGCGCGCCTGGCCACTGCCCGCGGGCCCGCTGCGCGAGCCGCTCGCCGGCCTCGCCCGGGCGCGCGCGCTCCTGGCGCTCGACGGTGCCCCGGGCGCGCCGCCCGGCCTCCCGCTCTTCCGCGGCCGGCTCGTCGCCACGGCGCTCGTGCGCGCAGGGGCGGATCGGGCCTGGGGGGAGGAGCCGCTCGGCCGGCTGCGCGGCGCGCGCGTCACCGCCGTTGCGGGCGTGGCCCGGCCGGAGCGCTTTCTCGCCACGCTCGCCGCGGCCGGCGCACGGGTGGAGCGGGTCCTCCGCTTCCCGGACCACCATCGCTACCGTGCCGCGGACGTCCGCCGCATCGCGGCAGCGGGCGGCGACGGCCTCGTGGTCACCACGGAGAAGGACCTCGTGAAGCTCGCCCCCATCTCGACGCTCGCCGCCCTGTGCGCCGTGCGGGTCGAGCTCGAGGTGGACGACGGCGAGCGCCTGGTCGACGTGCTGGTGAGGAAGTGACGGCCACCGCCTCGGCGTCTGCTCGATCCGCCGTGCTTACACGAGTACGTACATGCTCCATGCAGCGGTCGCGGACTCATCGAGTGAGCCCAATCCTCTCCGAATGCGTACACTCGCCTTCACCATCGTTCTCCCGTCTTTTTGGGATTGCCGGAGTCGAGGCCCCCCTTTAGTTAGCAATCTGTCCCCACCCGACGAGCCGGGGGGCGACCGGCGCTCCGACCAATCGTACGGACGGGGACGAGTCGCCTCCCGGCTCGCTCCGCCGTGCGGGCTCATCCGGATCATCCCCGCGCGGCGGTTGGGTTCAACGATGCCAAGCGCACCGGGAGGCCGTGAGAGCACGATGACAGCGCGCAAGACCGTCCGCGAGAGGGCAGGGTCCTCTTCTATTATTGTAGACAGCGTCCCGAATGGGAGACTGCCCATTCTCTTGGTCGCAGAGCCTGGCCACCAGGAACGTCGTGACGGCCGGGCGCCTGAGAGTGAAGCTTGCGGCCCCGCGGTGGCATCTCGGTTGCTCTCGTCGCCCAGAACGGCAGGCATGCTCACACCGGGCTGGGCAGGGGATGGAACGGCGCTGCACGCCGGCGTCATCATCCGCGCCTGGCGCCGCCGCATCGGGATCACGCAGGAGGGGCTGGCGCAGGCCCTGAGCGTCACCTTCTCCACCGTGAGCCGGTGGGAGAACGGCCACGTGAAGCCGAGCAGACTCGCGTGGAGGGCTCTCGAGCGACTCGACGCCCGGCTCGGCAGCTCGCTGCTGGACGGGTCGGACCCGGTCTGAGCGTCGGTTCGATCCGAGCTGGCCCGCGCTGGGCTGTGGCTCGGCTGGCCGTCCACCCCACGTCTCGATCAGCGGCTCCAGCTCCGTCCGGCAGCCGTTCGGCTCGCCAATGCCAAAACCCGAGGTGGTTCCGGAACGCCTGCTCGACGAAGCCGGGGCCCCGGGTGCGGGCGGCGCCGCGGCGGAGTGGGGCCACGACCAGTTGGATTTGCGCAGCGATTGACGCTACGGGGGAGTGGGAGGAGGGGCGTTCATGGCCATCAGTGAGGAGCTGCTCGCGATCCTCGCCTGCCCGCAGTGCAAGGGCGAGGTCACGCTCACCCCCTCGGGGGACGGGCTCGTGTGCGCGAGCTGCAAGCTCGAGTACGCGATCAAGGACGACATCCCGATCATGCTGATCGATGAAGCCCGCCGCCTCCCCTGATGCCCGCGGGCCGGCGCTGCTCGTGGTGCAGACGAGCTTCCTCGGCGACGTCGTCCTGACCACGCCGCTCGTCTCCGCGCTCCGCCGTCGGCTCGCGCCGCGCCGCCTGGCGTTCCTCGTACGTCCCGAGGCGGCGTCCTTGGTGGCGGGGCACCCGGACGTCGACCAGGTGCTGGTGGACGACAAGCGGGGCGCCGACGGCGGCGCGCTCGGCTGGCTCGGCACGGCGCGCCGCCTGCGCGCCGAGCGCTTCGAGGTGGCCGTGTCGCCGCATCGCTCGCTGCGCACGGCGCTGCTGCTCGCGGCGGCGGGCATCCCGCGGCGCGTGGGCTTCCGCGAGAGCCGCGGCGCGCGCCTCTTCCACGAGCGCGTGCCGCGCGACCGCGGGCGCCACGACGTGGAGCGGAACCTGGCCCTGCTGGCGCCCTTCGGCGGCGGCGAGGCGGAGCCCCCGCCGCTCCACGTCCCGATCGCTCCCGAAGCACCGGGCCGCGCCGCCGCGCTGCTGCCGCCCGGTGCCGGCCCGCTGGTCGGCGTGGCGCCCGGCTCGGTGTGGACCACGAAGCGCTGGGCGCCGGAGGGCTTCGCGGCCGTGATCGGCGCGCTGGCGGCGGAGGGGGCGCGCTGCGTCGTCCTCGGCGCCCCGGACGACGCGGCGCTCGCGGCGGAGATCAACCATCGCGCCGGCGGTTGCGCCACGGTGCTCGCCGGGCGCACGGATCTCCCCACCATGGTCGCGGTCGTCGATCGCCTGGCGTTGCTCATCGCCAACGACAGCGCGCCCATGCACATCGCCTGCGCGCGCGGCGTGCCGGTGGTGGCGGTCTTCTGCGCCACCACGCCCGCGCTCGGCTACGGGCCCTGGGGGCCGCGCACGACCGTGGTGGAGGCCGATCTCGCCTGCCGGCCCTGCGGCCGCCACGGCGGGCGACGCTGCCCGCGCGGCACCGAGGACTGCATGCGGCTCGTCCCGCCCGCGGCGGTGCTCGCCGCGGCGCGCGCGGCGCTCGGGACGACGGCGGGCGCAGCCGCCGTGCGATGAGAGCGTCGCTCCAGGACGTCGCCGCGGTCGTGCTCGCGAGCCGCGGCGGAGCGCGCCTCGAGCGCGCCCTGGACAGCGTCGCGTGGGCGGGCGAGCGGATCGTGCTCGATCCTGCCGGACGCCTCGGTACGGAACCGCTACCGAGCGGTGTGCGGCGGGGTGGCGACCCGGCCGAGGCGGCCGCGGCCCCGTGGCTTCTCCTCGTCGAGGAGCACGAGGCGGTCGGGGCGCCGCTCGCTGCCGCCATCGCGAGCGCGGTGGAGGCCCCCGCCGCGCGCGCCTATCGCATCGCGCAGGAGGTGAGCGCGTTCGGGACGACGCTCCGGCTCCGGCGCGCGCCCGTCCGCCTGGCGCTCCGCGCCGGCGCGCGCCTCCGCCTGCGGACCGGCCTCACGCCCGAGCTCGTGCTCGACGGCGGACGCGCACCCGAGCTCCCCGAGCGCCTCATCGCGCACGGCGTCCCGACGCTCGCCGCCGCGGTCGAGGAGCTCGACGCGCAGGCGGCGACGCTCGCCGCGCTGCTGCACGCGCGGCACGTCCGCCCGCGCGCCTGGCATCTCGTGATCCCGCCCCTCGTGGCGAGCGGGCGGGCGCTCGTGGCGCACGGCCCGGCGGGAGGGTTCTGGGGACGCTGGACGCTCGCCGTGCTGGGCGGCTATCGGGCGCTGGTCGCCTACGCCAAGCTCTGGGAGATGCGGCGGGAGGAGGCCGCGCGGCCGCGGTGAGGATGCCGGCATCGTACGCTCTCCTGCGCTCGGGGGCGGTGCGGGCCGCGATCCGCACGGACCTGATTCAGGCGCTCGCGCCCTGGCTGCTCGCGGCCCGGCTCGAGCTGCCGCTAGGGACCGAGGCGATCGCCTCGGGCCGTGGCCCCGCCTACCGCGTCCGGGTCGGCGAGGGCGCGCCCCTGGTGCTGCGCATCTGCCGGCGGGGCGGGCTCGCCGCTCGCCTGCTGCGCGAGACCTACTTCGGACTCCGCCCGCGGCCGTTCCACGAGCTCGCGCTCACCGTCGAGGCGCGCCGCCGCGGGGTGGCCGCCGCCGAGGTGCTCGCGGCGCGCGTCGAGGGCCGGTTCGCGTACCGCGGGGCGCTCGTGACGGCCGAGGTGCCCGAGGCCACGACCCTGCTCGAGGCGCTCCGCCGGGCGGCCGATCGGGGAGCCCGCTGCGGGCTCGCCGCCGCCGCCGGGCGCGCCGTCGCCGGGTTGCACGCGGCGGGCGTGTTCCACGCCGACCTGAACCTGCGGAACCTCCTCGTCCACCCCGGCCCCGAGGGCGTGCGCGTGGCACTCCTCGACTTCGACCGCGCCTGGCTCGGCGCCGCTCCGTTGCGCGCGCCCGCGCGCGGCCGGAACCTCCGCCGTCTCGTACGCTCGCTCGCCAAGCTCGATCCCGGAGGGCGGCTCGCCGGCGCCGAGGAGCGCCGCGCCTTCCGCGCCGCCTACACGGGCCACGACCCGCGCCTCGTCCTGGGGGACGCGTGCGGCTGCTGATCGTCCTGCCCGGCGCGCTCGGCGACGTGATCCGCGCCCTCCCGCTCCTCGGGCGCATCCGGCGCGCGCGGCCCGACGCCTGGCTCGGCTGGGCCGTGGAGCCGCCCTCGGCGCCGCTCCTCTCCGGCCACCCGTGGCTCGACCGGCTGCACGTCTTCGAGCGCCCGCGGGGCATCCGCGCCCTGCCGCCGTTCCTGCAGCGCGTGCGCCGAGAGCGCTACCAGGTGGCCCTCGACCTCGGACGGGGCATCAAGAGCGCGCTCATCGCGCGTGCCTCGGGTGCGGCCGAGCGACTCGCCTTCGCGCGCGCCGACGGGCGCGAGGGGAGCTGGCTCCTCGCCACGCGCCGCCTCCCGCCCCAGGGGATCGAGCGGCCGAAGCTCGCCCAGTTCCTGGCCTTCGCCGAGGCCCTCGGCCTTCCGCCCGTGCCGATCGAGTTCGGGCTCGCGCCGTCGGCCGAGGAGGCGGGGGACGCGGCGGCGCTGACCGCCGGCCTCGACGGCCCGCTGGTGGCCGCGTGCGTCGGCTCCTCGTGCCCGAGCCGGCGCTGGTTCGCGGAGGACACCGCGGCCGTGCTGCGCGAGCTGCACGCGCGGCACGGCGCGAGCGCGGTCCTGCTCGGCGCCGCGGCCGACGCGCCCTTCGCGCTCGATACGCTGCGCGCGATCGACGGCGGCGTGCGCGATCTGGTGGGCCGCACCACGCTCCGGCAGCTGCTTGCCGTCCTCGCCCGGGCCCGGCTCGCCTTCGGTCCCGACTCGGGCGCGCTGCACCTGGCGGCGGCGCTCGGCACCCCGGCGCTGTCGCTGTGGGGCCCGACCAGCCCGGTGCGCTCCGCGCCCTTCGGCTGCGAGCGCCTGACGGTGGTGGGACGGGCCCCGTGCGCGCCCTGCTTCCTCCGCGCCTGCCCGATCGGGCGCGTGTGCATGCGCGACGTCGCGGCCGATGCGGTCGTGGCGCGCGCCGCGGCGGTGCTGGCGCAATGACCGCCCGGATGCCCTGGCAGGCGGAGGGGTGGCGCGGCTGGGTCGACGCGGCGGCGGGGATCGATCCGGCCGCCTGCCTGGCGGCCGCGGCGGGAGACGTCGGGCGCGCGTCGCGCCACGCGCGCACCCTCTCGCTCTCCGCACCTGGCGGCGCGCTCTTCGTGAAGACCTATCCGGCGCCGGGCGGCTGGCGGGCCGCACGCGCGCTGCGCATGGGGCAGGCGCTCGCCGGCGCGGGGCTCGCCGCCCCCGAGGTGGTCGCGGCCGCACGGCGCGGCGGCGCGGGGCTCCTCGTCATGCGCGACGTGGGCGGCGAGGACCTGCTCGCGGCGGTCGCCCGGCGGCGCGCGCGCCCCGGCGAGAAGCGCGCGCTGCTCCGCCGCCTCGGCGCCGAGGTGGCGCGCCTCCACCGCGCGGGCTTCGTGCACGGCGATCTCGTGCCCCCCAACGTCCGCGTCGTCGGCGAGTGCTTCATCTTCCTCGACAACGACCGCACGCGGCGGAGCCGGCTGCTGGTCGGCCTGGTCGGGCGCCGGAATCTGGTCCAGCTCGGGCGCTTCGTCGTGCCCGGGCTCACCTTGAGCGACCGGGCGCGCGTGCTCGCGGCCTATGCGGCGGGACGCGGCCTCTCGCGCCGGACCCACCGGCGTCTCGCCCGCTGGCTGGTCGCGAAGACCGTGGCGCGCCGCTGCGCCGTCGACCGCATCCCCGAGGCGGCCGCGGCGCGCGCCGGCTTCCGGGAGCTCATGCGGAGCGGCGGGCCCTTCGACCCCGAGGCGGTCGCATGAAGCGCGCGCTCGTCACCCTCGGGCATCCGGATCACGCCGGCATGCTGCGCGCGCTCCGCGTGCTCGACGCCGCGGCGCCGCGGTACGGCTGGGAGCTCCGCTTCGTGCTCGCCGGCCCCCATCCGCAGGTGGCCGCGGAGGGCCTCCCCGTGGCGCGCGTCACCTACCTGCCGGCGCTCCGGCGCTGGCGGGCCTGGCCGGCGCGGCTCGCGCTGCCGGCGACCGTGCTGCGCCTCGCGCGCCTGGCGCGGGGGGCCGACGTCCTCTACGCTTGCACGCTGTCGAGCTTCCCGTACTGTCTCTTCGCCGGGCGGCTCGCGCGCGTGCCGCAGGTGGTGCACGTCTACTCGAGCTACGGCGACGGCGCGGCCTATCGCAAGCACCTCCTCGGCCGAGCCCGACACCTGATCGCGCCCTCGGCCGACTCGCTCGCGCTCGCGCGCCGGGCGCTCGGCGACTTCGCGCCCGGGACGCGGGCCCGCGTGGTCTACAACGGCCTGGACGTGGAGCGCATCGCGCGCGCGGCGGCGGCGCCCGTGCCGGCCGACGTGGCGCTCGGCGACGGCCCCCGGGTCGGCATGGTGGGGAACCTCGATCAGCGGAAGAATCCGGCCGTCCTGGCCGAGGCCATGGCCGCGGTGCGCGCAGCCGTGCCGGGCGCGCGCGCTCTCCTGGTGGGGGCCTTCCGCGATCCGGCCTACGAGCGCAGCGTGCGCGAGCGCATCCAGGCGCTCGGCCTCGCGGAGGCGGTGTCCGTGACGGGCTTCCTCCCGAACCCGTTCCCCGTCGTCGAGCGGCTCGACGTGCTCGTCCACCCGGCGCTGCGCGACCCCTTCCCGCTCGCGCTCCTCGAGGGGATGGCGCTCGCGCGCCCGATCGTGGCGAGCGGGGTGGGCGGCATCCCCGAGATGCTGGAGGACGGGGTGAGCGGGTGCCTCGTCCCGCCCGGCGACGCCCGCGCGCTCGCGGCGGCGCTGGTGGCGCTCCTGCGCGATCCCGTGCGGCGAGCGCGCCTGGGTGCGGCGGCGCGCGAGCGCCTGCTGATGCGCTTCTCGCTCGAGGGCTTCGCGGCGGGCGTGTTCGCGGCCTTCGACGACGCGGTGGGCGCGGCATGAGCCCCCGGGTCTCGGTCATCGTGCCCACCTACGACCGGGCGCACGCCCTGGGCGAGAGCGTCGCGAGTCTCCTCGCCGAGCGCGACGTGGACCTCGAGGTGGTGGTGGTGGACGACGGTTCGACCGACGGTACGGCGGCGCTGCTGGCCGGCCTCGGCGACCCGCGCGTGCGCCCGGTGATCCGCCCGCACGCCGGCATCGCCGCCGCCCGCAACGCCGGCATCGCGGCGGCGCGCGCACCCTACATCGCCTTCCACGACTCGGACGACCTGGCGCTCCCCGGCCGTCTCGCCGTGCCGCTCGCCTTCCTCGCGGCGCACCCCGACGTCGACCTCGTGATCCAGAACGGCCGCATGCTGCCCCCCGAGGGCGATCCCGGCGGCCGGGAGGAGCCGTGGATAAAGCCGAGCGTGGCGCGGGCGCTCGCGGCGCGCCCGATCGGCGTCGCCGAGGTCTTCCGCTGGAACCTGGGGCAGCTCCAGGGCATGTGTTTCACCCGCCGCGCGCTCGACGCGACCGGGCCGCTCGACCCGAGCTTCACCATCCTGGACGACCTGGACCTCGTGCTGCGTGTCACGCTGCGCTTCCGCGCCGCCTTCCTGGACGTGCCCGCCTTCGCCTACCGGCGCCACGCGGCCGGCGTCGCCCGCGACCGCGAGCGCATCCGCGAGGAGGCCATCCGCCTCGCCGAGAAGCTCGTGCGCGAGCATCCCGAGACCCTCGACCGGCTCGGGCGCAGGGTCTTCGTCCGCCGCCAGGCGCGCCGCTGGGGGCGGCTCGCGACGGCGCGTCTCAGGGCGGGCGACGCGCGGGGCGCGCGCGCGGCGCTGGCCGAGGCGCGCGCGCTCCACCCGGGCAACGTCGCCTACCGCCTGCGCGCGCTCTGGCTCGCGCTGCGCGGCCGGGAGTGAGGGTGCGGATCGCCTTCATGCACCGCCGGCTGGCCGGCGGCGGAACGGAAGCCGACCTCCGCCGCATGGCCGCCGGGCTCGCGGCGCGCGGGCACCAGGTGCACGTCTTCGCGGCGCGCGCGGACCGGGCGCCGCCCGGCGTCACGCTCCGGCGCGTGCCGGTGGTGCGCGCCGGTCGGCTCGTCCGCCTGCTCTCGTTCGCGGCCCTGGCGCCGCGTCTCGTCGCACGCGAGCGCTGGGACGCAGTGGTGGGCTTCGGGCGCACGCCGCGCCAGGACGTGGTGCGCGTCGGTGGCGGGACGCACCGGAGCTACCTCGCCCGCATGGAGGCCGCGGGCCTCCGGCGGCGCTGGCGTGGGCCGTACCACCGCGCCGTCCTCCGGCTCGAGGCGCGCGCCTTCGCCCCGGGCGCCTACCGGCGTGTCCTCGCCGTCTCCGCGCGGGTGCGCGACGAGGTCGCCGCCGACTACCGCGTGCCGCGCGAGCGGATCCGCGTCCTCTACAACGGCGTCGATCTCGAGCGCTTTCATCCCGCGCGGCGCGCGACGCTCGGGCCGGCGGCGCGCCGTGCCCTCGGCCTCGCGGACGGCGAGCGGGTGTGCGCGGCCATCGGCAGCGGCTTCGCGCGCAAGGGGTTCGATCTGCTGCTGCGCCTCTGGCGCGAGGCGCCGCCGCGCGACACGGCCCTCGTCCTGGTGGGCGACGACGAGCGCCTGGCGTCCTACCGCCGGCAGGCGGAGGCCCTCGGCAGGCGCGTGCGCGTGACCGGCCCGCGCCCCGACGTGGAGGCCGTGCTCGCGGCCGCCGACGTCACGTGCCTGCCCTCGCGCCAGGAGGCCTTCGGCAACGTCGTCCTCGAAGCCTGCGCCGCGGGCGTCCCGGTCGTCACCACCCGCCGCGCCGGCGCTGCCGAGCTGCTCGACGGCCCGCTCGCCGCCCTGGTCATCGACGACCCCGAGGACCTGGACGCGCTCGCGCGCGCGCTGGTGCGTGCCCTCGGCCCCGAACACGACGCCTTCGCGCGCGCCGCCCGCGCCCGCGCCGAGGACTTCCCCTGGGAGAACCACCTGGATCGCCTCGAAGCGCTGCTGGGCGAGGTGGCCCGTGGCGGATAGCGCGACGGCGGTGGCGGAGGCGCCGCTACCGCCCGCCGGGACGCCGCGATGACCGCGGCCCGCTACCTCCGCCGCGGCCGGCTCCGCGCCTGGGTCGCCCCCGGCGTAGACCTCGAGCACGCGATAGCCGACGACGGCGACCCCGATCACCTCCTCACGCGCCCCGACTGCCGCATCGTGAAGCTCCAGCGCAAGGTGGTCGTCGGCCGCATCGAGACCGCCGCCGGCACGCTGTGGGTGAAGCGCTACGCGGTCTTCGCGTGGCGGGTCGCGCTCGCGAGCCTCGGGCGGACCTCACCCGCCTTCGGGGCGTGGGCGGGCGCGGCCGCCCTCGCCGCGCACGGCTTTGCCACCCCGGAGCCGATCGCCGCGATCGAGTTCCGGCGCGCCGGCCTGCTCCGGCGGAGCTTCTTCGTGACGCGCGAGGTGGCGGGCGCGGTGACGGCCGACGTGCGCTGGCAGGCGATCCTGGCGGACCCGGATGCGCCGCGGCGGCGCGCGGCCCGCCGCGCCTTCGCGCGCGCGCTCGGCGAGCTCTTCCGCGGCCTGCACGCCGCGGGCCTCTACCACAACGACCTGAAGGACGTGAACGTGCTGGTGGACGGCCCGCCCGCGGCGCCTCGCTGTGTCCTCCTCGACCTGGAGCGCGTGCGCGCGCTCGGGCGGATCGGGCGCCGCCGCCGCCTGAAGAACCTGGTCCAGCTCGTGCGCACGCTCGGCCGGCAGGCGAGCGCGACTGACCGCGCGCGCTTCCTCCGCGCCTACCTCGGCGGGTCGCCCAGGCGCGCCGAGCGGCGCGCCTGGGCGACGGTGGTCGCGCGCCGCGCCGCGCAGAAGGACCGCCGGCGCGGCCCCGCTCCGGCACCGGGTGGCGGACCGACCGTCACCTGCACCGTCGTCTGCCAGGACGAGGAGGCGCACATGGTGCCGTGCCTCGAGAGCGTCGCCTGGTGCGACGAGATCGTGGTGGTCGACGGCGGCTCGCGCGACCGGACGGCCGCGGTCGCGCGCCGTTTCACGGACCGCGTGCTCGTCAACCCCTGGCCCGGCTACCGTGCGCAGAAGCAGTTCGCCCTCGACGCCGCGCGCGGCGAGTGGGTGCTGAACCTCGACGCCGACGAGCGCGTCTCGCCCGAGCTGGTGGACGAGATTCGCGCCGCGCTGCCCGCCGCTCCCCCGGGGGTGGCGGGCTTCGCCATCCCGCGGCTCGTCTGCTACCTCGGGCGCTGGTGGTTCCGGGGCGACTGGTACCCGCGCCGCGTGGTCCGCCTGGTGCGGCGGGCGGCGACGCGCTGGGGCGGCACGGATCCGCACGAGCGCGCGGAGGTGTCGGGACGCGTCGTCTGGCTGCGGCAGCCGCTCCTGCACCACAGCTACGCCGACATCTCGGACCACCTGCGCAGCCTGAACAAGCTGACGGCCGTGGCGGCCGCGCAACCTGGTCTGCCGCGCCGGGTCGGCCCCTGGCGCCTGGTGGGCGAGCCGGCGTGGCGCTTCGTGCGCGCCTATCTCCTGCGGGGCGGTGTGCTCGAGGGGTTCCCGGGGCTCTTCGTGGCCGCGACCGGCGCGTTCTACGTCTTCCTCCGCTGGGCCAAGGTGCGCGAGCGGCGCGCGGCTTGATCCCTGGGGGGTGAGACGCCCTCGCCGCGCGCCCGGCCTTCTGCTACACGGCGACCGGGCCGGCGCCGCGTGGTGCCCGCCCGCTTCGCGTGACGGTCTCGGTCATCATCGTCAACTGGAACGGCGGGCCGGCCCTCGACGCGTGCCTGGCGAGCCTCGCAGCAGGCGGCGTCTCCGAGGCCGAGGTGATCCTGGTCGACAACGCTTCGAGCGACGCGAGCGCCCGGGCGGCCTGCGCGCGCCACCCGCGGGTCCGGCTCTTGGAGACGGGCGCCAACCTGGGCTTCGCGGCGGGTGCCAACCGCGGCGCGGCCGCGGCGGGCGGCGACGTGCTCGTCTTCCTGAATCCCGATGCGCGCGCGCTGCCCGGCGCGCTCGCCACCCTGGTCGCGGCGCTCGCGGGCGCGCCACGGGCGGGCATTGCCGGCGGGGGTCTGGCGGGCGAGGGCGGCCGATGGCAGCCGGCGTCGGCGCGCTTCGGGCCGCTCGCACATCTCGTCCTCGACACCACGCTCGGGCGGCTCGGGGCGCGGCTCCGTCGCGCGCCCCACCGCGTCGACTGGGTGTACGGCACCTTCATGGCGGTCCGCCGCGACCTCTTCCGCGAGCTCGGCGGCTTCGACCCGCGCTACTTCCTCTACGGCGAGGACCTCGACCTCTGCTACCGCGCCGCGCGCCTCGGGGCGCGCACCCTCCACGTGCCCGCGGCGCGCGCAGTCCATGGCCCGAACCTGAGCGCCGCGCAGCGCTTCGGGGATGCGCGCGAGGCCGAGGTGGTGAAGGGTGAGATGCGCTTCTACGCCGCGCGCGGCGGGCCGGGTGCGCTCCGGCTCTTCCGCGCCGCGGCGGCGTGCAAGTTCGGCCTCAAGACGGCGCTCGCGGCGGCACTCGGCCGGCGCGCCGCGGCCGTGACCTACGGCCGCGTGGTGCGCGCCTGCCTCACCTTCGCTCCGGACGCCTCGTGACCGAGCTGGTGACGCTCGCCGTCCCGTGCCGCAGCGACGAGCCAGCGCTCGGGCGCACGCTCGCGGCCGCGCTCGCGAGCTGGCGGCACGTGCCCGAGTCGGCCACCCACGGGCTCGAGGTGCTGGTCTGTCTCAACGGCGCCGACGCGCGGCGGCCGCGCGAGGCGCTTCTCGCGTTCGCCCGCGCGGCGGGCGTGCCGCTCGCCGAGGTCGACCTCGAGCGAGCCGACGGGGCCGGGCTTGCACCGCCGGCGTCGGCCCTCACGGTGGCGGCGCTCGTCACCCGGCGCGCCGGGAAGCCGATCGCGTGGAACGCGCTCCGCCGGCGCGCACACGGGACGCTCGCCCTCTTCGTGGACGCGGACGTGTCGTTCGCGCCCGACGCGTTCGCCCTCCTCCTGGGTGCGCTCGCGGCAAGCCCGCAGGCGGCGCTCGCGTCGGCCAAGACCACCTGCGCGCCGCGCGCCGGGCTCTTCGAGGGCATCATGGCGGCGCCCTACGGGGTCGACTTCCCGAACCTCTCGCCGCAGCTCTACGCGGCGCGCGTCGCGGCGCTCCCGCCGGCCATGCCCGAGGACCTGATCGAGCCCGAGCGCTGGCTCGAGCTCGTGCTGGGCCGTGACCGGATCGTCCGCGTGCCGGCGGCACGCGTGGCCGTTCGCCTCCCCGGCACGCTCCCCGACTTCTTCCGGCAGCGCATCCGCATCGAGATGGGCAAGGTGCAGCTCGCGCGTCAGTACCCCGAGCTCGCGGCGCGTGGGGCGCCGCAGCCACGCGCGCGGGCCGCGCTCGCGAGCCTCGGCCCGGCGGGCCTCGCACGCCTCGCCGGCTACTTGGGGCTGCGCAGCGCCGCGCACGCCGTGGCCTGGTTGCGCTACCGCCGCGGCGCGACGGCCGGCATCTGGCGCCAGGCGGCCACCACCAAGGAGTGGGACCCCGCATGAAGGTCCTCTTCCTGGTGACGCGCTTTCCCGTACCGCCGTGGCGCGGCGACCAGCTGCGTGCCTACCACCACCTCCGCCTCCTCGCGCCGCGGCACGAGATCACGTGCGCCGCGCTCGTCCTCCGCCCCCCGCCGCCCGAGGCGGCCCGGGCGCTGGCCGCGCTCGGCGTGCGCGTCGAGGTCGTGCGCCTCGGCCTCGCCGGGGCCGTGCCGGCGCTCGGCCGTGCGCTCCTCGGCGATCCCCGGCCGTTACAGGTGCTGCTCTACGCGCGGCGGCGGGCGCGGGCCCGCGTGGCCGCGCTCGCCGCCGGCGCCGACCTGGTGCACGCGCAGCTCGTGCGGGCGGCCAGCTACCTGCCGGCGGGGCGGCGGCCGGCGGCCGTGGTCGACCTGGTGGACGCGCTGTCGGCGAGCTTCGCCCGCCACGCGGTGCGCGCGCGGGGGCCGGTCGTGACGATCGCGGCCGCCGAGGCGGCGCGACTCCGCCGCTACGAGAGCGGGATCGTGCGCCGCGGGCTCCCTTGCCTGGTGGTGGCGGAGACCGAGCGCGGGTTGCTCGGGGGCGGCGAGGCGGTGCGCGTCGTCCCCAACGGGGTCGACCTCGCCGACTTCGCGTACGTCGAGGACCGGCGGCCGGCGGCGCGCCTCGTGTTCGCGGGCAACCTCGGCTACTTCCCGAACGTAGACGCGGCGGTCTTCCTGGTGCGCGACGTCTTTCCGCGCGTGCGCGCCGCCGTCCCGGGCGCCGAGCTCCGGCTGGTCGGGGCGCGCCCGACCCGGCGAGTGCGGGCGCTCGCGCGGCGGGCGGGTGTCTCGCTCGCCGCCTCGGTGCCGGCGATGGCGCCGGAGCTGGCTGCGGCGACCGTCGCGGTCGCGCCGCTGCGCGCCGGCTCGGGCCTCCAGAACAAGGTGCTCGAGGCGATGGCGGCGGGAACGCCGGTGGTCGCGACCCCGCACGCGGTCGCGGGCCTCGCGCTCGGCGCGGGCGAGGAGGTGCTGGTGGCCGACGACGCCGCGGGCCTCGCGGCGGCGGCCGTCGCGCTCCTCCGCGACCCGGCACGGGCACGCGCCCAGGCGCGGGCGGCGCGCGCGCTGGTCGAGCGGCGCTACCGCTGGGAGGACTCGGCGGCGGGCGTCGAGGCGGCGTGGCGGGCGGCGTTGGGGGCCTGACTGACCGTCTCCGTCTGGTCCGCAAGTTTGGCGACCGCTACCACGAGATGCCGCACTGGAAGGCGATCTACTGGCTGTACCGCACGCCTCGCGTTCACTGGGACGCAGACCACCTGGTCAACCCACGAACCGGCACGCTTTACCACACCATCGAACCGGGGCAGCCGCCACGCCTCGAACACCGCCTGCCGGTCCCCGTGCCCAGGCCTCGCGCGGAGGAGATCCTCGGTGCCTGCGAGAGGCACGCCAAGAGCCCAGCCCGACCCCGCTTAGCTGTTTCCTAATCGCATAGCCATCGGCCGACCTACTTCTGAGCCGCCGACTCGATCTCGGCGGGGAGGCGGTACGCCCGCGCGGTCGCGCCCATCAAGGTGAACAAACCGACGAGTCTCGCGTAGCTCGCGCCGGCGCGCGGCCTCGTCACCGGTGAGCCGGGCTAACGGTCGCCTCCACGTGCACGTGGTACTCCGCAAGGGAGGCAGTACGCTCGCATGGAGATATGATTCCGTTCGCCCGCCCGGCTTACGGCTATCGGATTGTGACAGGTGCTCGCGTCGGGAAACGAGCCTCACCAGCACTCACCACCGCCCGTTCACCGCTCGAAGTCACGCTGCCCCCAGACGCAACGAGGCCGGCGCGTGTCGTATACACGGCTTCGTCGAGAAGACTGCCGCCGCAGCCGCCGCTCGGGGCGTTGGCCAGCGCAAAGACCCCGTGGGCGGTGCCGCCCGCGAACGACGTGGAGATGTAGTCAGCGACCATAGCGCCCTGATTCGTGCGGGCAAGCCAACCGAGTGACATGGGACCAGCGAGCTGCATGGGAGTGCTCCAGCTCGCGCCCCCGTTGCTCGACGAAATGAACCCCACGTCGAGCTGACACGTGGAGGTCGAACAGTTGGCCTGAGGATAGTAGTAGTAGGTAAGGCCCAGGTGTGCCGAGCTGCCCGCGGTCGCCTTGTCCACGGCGAGGCCCGGAATGAAGTGGTCCACCACGCTCGTCGTATCATCGATGGGGATGCGGACGACCGGCGACCATGCAGTCCCGTTGGACGAGGTGCTCATGACGATATCATTGGATGCGCACCCGCTGCGGAAGCGGCAGTCCTGCCACACCACGTACACCCGCCCGGCCCCGTCGATTTCGGCGGAAGGCAGCGGAGGCGACCGCAGGTTGCCTGCCACAGTATGCGCCAAGATGGGTGCGATCGTGACCGGGCCAGCGTAACTCAGACCTCCGTCGGTCGACGTGACGGCCCGCACGCTTGACAGATAGGCATCGCCCAGGGGGACGATGACGGTGCCGTTCCGCTGCACGACCGGCTGGCCGCCGGCCGCACCCATGCTCGGCACCGCGGCTTCGCTCCATGTGAGGCCCCCGTCCGTGGAGGTCGCCATGCGAAGTTGGTCGCCGGTGCTCACGTCGTCGTACTGGGTGTAGCAATTGCCGTAGAAGGGGCTCGTGGCGGTGGTGTCGCACACGGTCCAGTTCTTATCCAGGTCGCGGCCGGTCGCGACGACTGCGGGGTTCGCCCAGGTGAGGCCGCCGTCTCGCGAGCGGCTCACCACGACCGCCGGCGCCACGGGCGGGTTGCTGCCGCCGACTTCGCGAAGCGCTAGCGATGAGATGAGCCAGACGTCGTGGCGCGCGTCGTAGGCGACCGACGGGTCACTCACGCGATCATAGGGGCCGGAACCCTGGAACTTCGTGATCCCGGACAGTAGCCCGTTCGACCAGGTGGTGCCCCCGTCGGTGGAAGTCGCCCATCCGATGTCGGAGGCGCCTCCGTCGAAGAAGCGGCCCACCTGAAGGGCTGCCACGATGGTCGAGCCAAACGCGAATGTATCCGGTTCAACCTCGGTCCGGTGCTGGCTGGTGGAATTCGTGAAGGGATCGGTGCTCAGCTCCCTCAGTCCGGCATTGCATTGAGCCTGCGCTCGGCCGGTCACAAAGAGGAGGGCCATGACGGACGGAAGTCCCACGACGGTGAGCAGCGTGCGTGGACTCCGTACAGGGTAGGCGTCGGCAGTCTTCACGATCGCGCGTCGCACCGCAGTCTCGGAGACCAGCTCTGGACCTTCCACGGCCGCCTCGGGCTTCGCACTCTCCGCGTTGGCGGAGGTGTATCCTCCCGGTTCTCGGGAGGCTCCGTCAATGGGTGTGTAACGAGATCACGCCTTTGAGCTGCACGCGGACTCCCGCCGCGCCGCGCGGAGCCCCGGAGGCCGCTCCCGGGCGCGGCCTCCAAACCCGCGCCCTCATCTGCTATGTCGCGGTCGGTGTACCGGCGCGACGGAGGATGGCGCCTGCGCTGGGCGATCCTGGTTGCGGGCGACCTGCTGGCGGCCTGCCTCGCCTATCTGCTCGCCTTCGTCCTGCGCACGCACGTCCCCCTGCCGCTGACACAGGGTTATCTCCCCGGCGTCCGCTTCGCCGAGGTGCACCATCACTGGCCGGAGATGCTGCTCGCGCAGGCCGCCGTCCTCTACTTCCTCGGGCTCTACGAGGCGCACGCGCTCACCCGGCCGCGCGATCACGTGGGCGCAATGGTGGCCGCTGCCCCGCTCCAGGCGCTCGTGTTGGTCGCGGTCTATTTCTTCCGTCAGGATCTCATGTTCCCTCGCTCGATCTTCGTGGTGCTGGCGGCGCTCGACGCGACGCTGCTGGTCGCCTGGCGGCTCGGCAGCCGCCCGCTCCTCGGCAGCTACCCGCGCCGGCGCGTGGTGGTGGTGGGCACCAACGCCACCGCGGCCGAGGTGATCGGCACCATCCGGGCGCAGCACTGGCTCGGCATGGACATCGTGGGGGCGGTCGCGGGCGACGGCGCCCGCGCCGCGGCGCTCGGCGACGTGCCCGTGCTCGGCGGGCGCGAGGAGCTGCCCGCCCTCTGCCAGCGCCACGAGGTGGACGAGGTGATCATCGCCTCGGACCACGTCTGGCAGGACCAGCTCCTCGACGCCCTGAGCCAGTCCGAGGGCGCGCGCGCCCGCATCTGCGTGGTGCCCTCGCCCTACGAGATCCTGATCGGCCGCACCGAGCACCTCCGCCTGCACGACATCCCGCTCATCGAGGTGATCCGCGAGCCGGCGGGCGGCGCGAGCGTCGTCAAGCGTGCCTTCGACGCCGTGGTGGCCGCCGTCCTCTTCCTCGCCACGCTCCCCGTCATGGCGCTCGTGGCCCTCGCCATCCGGCTCACCTCGCACGGGCCGGTGCTCTTCTTCCAGGAGCGGGTGGGCAAGGACCGCCGCTCCTTCACCATGGTCAAGTTCCGCACCATGCAGGTCGATGCCGAGCGGAAGACGGGCCCCGTGCTGGCGAGCGAGAACGATCCGCGCATCACCTGGCTCGGGCGCTATCTGCGCGCGCTCCGCCTGGACGAGCTGCCGCAGCTGTGGAACGTGCTCTGCGGGGACATGAGCTTCGTCGGCCCGCGCCCGGAGCGGCCGGAGTTCGTGCGCGGCTTCGAGCGCGACATCAAGGGCTACGCCGAGCGCTTCAAGCTGCGCCCGGGGCTCACCGGCTACGCGCAGGTGAACGGCGAGTACCACACCTCGCCCGCGACCAAGCTCAAGTACGACCTGGCCTACATCTACAATCGCTCGCTCTGGCTCGACGTGCGCATCCTGGCGGACACGGTGAAGGTGATGCTCACCCGGCGGGGCGTCTAGAGCGTGGCCGGCACACCCCCCCTCGCCGCGCGCCGCGCGGCCGACGCGCTGCTCGGCCTGATCGCGGCCGCCATCCCGCTCTCGACGACGGGCATGGAGGCCGGCGTGCTCGGGCTCGGGGCGCTCAGCGTCGCGGCGCTGATCGGGAGCTGGGGCGTCGTGCGCCGCACGCCCCTCGACGGCGTCCTCGCGCTCCTGGCGGCGGTCCTCGCCCTCTCGACGCTCGCGAGCGGGCATCCGCTCGAGGCGAGGGGGTGGGCCCGCCTGTGGATCGCGCTCGCGTACTTCGCCGTCTTCTGGTGGCTCCGCGACCGCGCGCACGCCGTCCGCCTGGCGCGCACGATCGTCGTCGGCGGTGCGGTGGCGGCGGCCTACGGCATCCTCCAGCACTTCACCGGTGCGGACTGGTACCGCACGCTGCTCGGCCGCCCGACCTACGTGTACCCGCGCGAGCCGGGAGCGCCCGGCTACGCGGTGGTCGGGTTCTTCCGCAACTACCTCACCTTCGCGCACGTGATGATCTTCCCGCTCGCCTGGGCGCTGGCAGGCGCACTGGCGGGCCGGGCGGCGGCGCTCGGGGCCGCGCTGCTCGTCGTGCTGGCGCTCGTCTTCTCGACCGCGCGCGGGGCCTGGCTGGCGGCGCTCGCGCTCGGGGCCGCCCTGGCGCTCGTGGCGCGCGACCGGCGCGCGCGGCTCGTGCTGCCCGCGTGCGCCGCGACCGCGGGCCTCGCCTTCGCCGCGACGCCGGCGCTGCGCGCGGAGGCAGCGCACATGTTCTCCGCGCGGGGCGCCAACGCGGGCCGCGTCGGCATCTATCGGGCGAACCTCGACATCGTGCACGAGCGGCCGATCCTGGGGCTCGGCTTCGGCCGCTACCGGACGGCGGCGCCGCCGTACTACGCGGCGCATCCCGCCGCCGACCGGCGCTCGCACGCGCACAACAACTTCCTGCAGATGGCGGCCGAGGCGGGCCTCGCCGGCCTCGCGGCCTTCGGCCTCGTCTACGCGACGGCGCTCCGGCGCGGCGCCGAGGTGATCGAGCAGGCGGCGGACCACCCGACGTGGGCTGCGGCCGCGGGCGCCTGGGCGGGCGTGATCGGGTTTCTCGTGGGGGGCCTCACGCAGTACACCTTCGGCGACGCGGAGGTCGCGATCGCCATGTGGGTGGCGCTCGCGATCCTCATGCGGCTCGGGGAGGCGGGGTGAGGGCGTAGCATGCGCGTGCTGCACGTCGACCCGGAGCGCGCCTGGGGCGGCGGCGAGGTGCAGGTCCTGGCCCTGGTGCGCGAGCTCGCGGCGCGCGGCCACGCCTCGACCGTGGCGGCGCACCCGGGGGCGCCGCTCGCTCGCGCCGCCGCCGCGGCCGGCGCGCGGGTCGTCCCGCTCGGGATCGTGAACCACTTCGACGTGCGCGCCGCGCTTGCGCTGCGCCGCCTGGTGGCCGCCTTTGACGTGGTCCACTTCCACACTGCGCGCGCCCACGCCCTGGCGCCGTTCTGCCGCGGCCGGGGCGCGCGGCTCGTGGTCACGCGCCGCATGGACTACGTGCCCGCGGGCGGGCCCTACGTGCGCTTCCTCTACAATCGGGCGGTGGATGCGGTGATCGCCATCTCGGAGGGTGTGCGCGCCGCGCTCGTCCGCGTCGGGGTGCGCGCGGAGCGCATCCGCGTCGTGCCGAGCGGGATCGACGCGGGAGCGTTCGTCGCGCCGCCCGAGGCGCGCGCGGCCGTGCGGCGTGAATGGCGCCTCGGCGACGATGATGTCGCAGTGGTCGTCGTAGGTGCGCTCGAGGCACGCAAGGGGCACGCGGTCCTGCTCGCGGCAGCGGCCGCGCTGGCGCCCGCGGGGCTCGGCCTGCGCTACGTCTTCTGCGGCGAGGGGCGGCAGGCGGAAGCCCTGGTCCGCGCGGCCGCGGCGCTCGACGGGACGGTCGAGTTGGTGGGGTTCCGGCCCGACGTGGCCGCCTGCCTCGCGGCGGCGGACGTGGTCGCGCTCCCGTCCCGGCAGGAAGGGCTCGGGGTGGCCGCGCTGGAGGCGATGGCGGCAGGCCGCCCGGTGGTCGCGAGCCGGGTGGGCGGGCTCGCCGAGGCGATCGTGCCCGAGGAGACGGGCCTCCTGGTCCCGCCCGGCGACCCGACAGCGCTCGCCACCGCCCTCGCCCGCCTGGCGCGCGACCCGGGCCTGCGCGCGCGCCTCGGGGCCGCCGGCCGGGCGCGCGTGCGGGCGCGCTACACCACCGCGCGCATGGCGGAGGGGACGCTGGCCTGCTACGAGGACCGTGCATGCGCATGAGCGGACGGCGGCTCGCCGAGCTGATCCGGCGCTTCGCCGGGGTGCGCGTGCTGGTGGTGGGCGACCTGATGCTCGATCGCTTCGTGTGGGGACGGGTCGAGCGTATCTCGCCCGAGGCCCCGGTGCCCGTGGTGCACGTGACCGGGGAGGACGAGCGCCCCGGCGGCGCCGGGAACGTGGTGAGCAACGTCGCCGCGCTCGGTGGCCGGGCGGCGGCGTGCGGGATCGTGGGCGACGACGCGGCCGGCAAACGGCTCGTCGCCGCGCTCGCCGCGCTCGGCGCGGGCACGGAGGGCATCGTCGTCTCGCGCCACGCGCGCACCACGCAGAAGACGCGCATCATCGCGCACCAGCAGCAGGTGGTGCGCCTCGACCACGAAGCGGCACCCGTGCTCGACGGGGCGGGGACGCGCCGGGTGCGCGACCTCGTGCTGGGCGAGCGCGCGCGGTTCGACGTGGTGGTGGTGTCGGACTACGCCAAGGGCGTGATCGGGCCGCACCTGCTCGCGGCGCTCGCGGCAGCCCACGCCCGCGCGCCCTTCGCCTGGGTCGTCGATCCGAAGCGCGCCAACTTCGCCCACTACCGCCGCGCCTCGCTCATGAAGCCGAATCGCGCCGAGGCGGCGGAGGCCGCGGGCATCGAGATCCGCGACCGCGCCTCGCTCTGCGCCGTCGGGGCGCGCCTCCTCGAGCGCTGGGAGACGGAGGCCGTCCTCATCTCGCGCGGCGACGAGGGCATGGCCCTCTTCAAGCGGGGCGGCGCCGTGCAGGAGTTCCCCACCGTGGCGCGCGAGGTCTACGATGTGACCGGCGCCGGCGACACCGTGCTCGCCGCCTGCGCGCTCGCGCTCGGTGCCGGCGGCACGCTCGAGGAGGCGACCGTGCTCGCGAACCACGCCGCCGGGGTGGTGGTCGGGAAGATCGGGACCGCCACGCTCGGCGCCGACGAGCTACGCGCCGCCTTGCGAGAGGGGAGGCCGCCGGCGAGAGACGCCGAGCCGCGCGCGGCGGGAGCCGCGCAGGCGTCGACCGGGGGCTATCGGAAGCGCGCAGCACGCGGCGCGCGCGAGCAGTGGACGGGCCCCCGGATGAGCAGGCGGCTGTCGGACCTCTAGGAGGCCGTCCGGGTAATCATGGCGGCTGCGGCGAACGATCCGGGGGCTGCGAGCGGCGTGCTCGCTCCTCCCTCCTGCGGCGTGCCTTCAGGCACGCCTCGTCGGTCGTCGCTGCGCTTGCCGCTCTCGCTCCCCGGCTCGTTCGCCTCGCTCACCATGATTACCCGGACGGACTCCTAGGCGGCGTGCGCAGCATGACGGGATACGGCGCCGGGCGCGCCGATGCGCCGACCGCGCGCGTGACGGTCGAGGTCCGCGGCGTCAATCAGCGCTTTCTCGACCTGAAGATCGTGGCTCCGCGCGAGTACGCGGCCTGGGAGCGCGAGATGCGCGGGCGCGCGAGTGCGATGGCGCAGCGCGGGCGGGTCGAGATCACCGTTGCACGCGCGGCGGTGGCGGCGCGGCGCCGCTACGCCGTGGTCGTACGCGCCGAGCTGGCGCGCGCCTACGTGGCGGCGGCGCGCCGGCTCGGCCGGCGCCTCGGGCTCGAGGGGGACGTCGCCCTGGTCGACGTCCTCCGCCTGCCCGACGTCTTCGAGGTGAGCGAAGAGCCACCCGAGCTGCGCGGCGAGCTCCCGGCGCTGCGCCGCGCGCTCGCGCGCGCGCTCGGCGCCTTCGACCGCGAGCGCCGGCGCGAGGGCGGCCACCTCCGCCGCGACATGCTCGGCCGCGCGGCGGCGCTCAGGCGGGCGACGGCGGCCATCCGCCGCCGGTTGCCGCACGCTCTGGCCGCGCTCAGGAACCAGGTCGAGGAGCGCCTGGTGCGCCTGGTGGGCGGCGCCGAGCTCGACCGCGGGCGGGTGGCGCAGGAGGTCGCCATGCTCGCCGAGCGGAGCGACGTGACCGAGGAGGTGGTGCGGCTCGAGGCGCACCTCGGCGCGCTCGCCACGGCGCTCGGCGAGCGCGGCCCGGTCGGCAAGCGCATCGAGTTCCTGCTCCAGGAGATCCAGCGCGAGCTCAACACCACCGGCGCCAAGGCGGGGGACCGCGAGATCACGGACCTGGTGCTCGGCGCGAAGGCCGAGGTGGAGAAGCTGCGCGAGCAGGTGCAGAACGTGGAGTGATGCGGGCAGTCGGCCGTGGTGACGACGGGGGCTTCCGGCACGCCCGGGAGCCTCCGCGCGCCCCGGCGGCGGGCGCGGCCGCCTCGTGCAGAAGCGCGAACGACGCGCCTATAATGGCCGCGTGCTGATCACCATCTCGGGCCTGCCCGGCAGCGGCAAGACGACCGTCGCGCGCCTGGTCGCCCGGGCCCTCGGCCTGGAGCACGTCTACGCGGGCGACCTCTTCCGCCGCCAGGCCGAGGCCGCCGGGCTGACGCTCGAGGAGTACGCGCGCCGCGCCGAGACCGATCACTCGATCGACCGCCGCCTCGACGACGCGATGCGCGCGCGCGCCCGGCGGGGCGACGCGGTGCTCGAGGGCCGGCTCGCCGCCTTCAAGGCCGAGGAGGCGGGCGTGCGCGCGCTGCGCGTCTTCCTGGACGCCCCCGAGCGGGTGCGCGCCGCGCGCATCGCCGGGCGCGAGGGCGGCGACGCGGCCGAACGGCTGCGGCAGATCCAGGCGCGCGAAGCCTCGGACGCGCGCCGTTACCGCGAGATCTACGGCGTCGACTACCACGACCCCGGGCGCTACGATCTCGTGCTCCACACCGACGGCCGCTCGCCCGAGGAGCTGGCGGCCGAGATCGTGGCGCGCGCGCGGCGGGCGTCATGACCATCGGCGAGCTGGTAGAGCGCGTGCGCGCCTACACCCCGACCGCCCCGGTCGACGTGATCCAGCGCGCCTACGAGTTCTCGGCGAGCGTGCACAAGGGCCAGCGGCGCGCCTCGGGCGAGCCCTACCTGACCCACCCCCTCCAGGTGGCGGGCATCATCGCGGACCTCCGCCTCGACGTGCCGAGCGTCGCCACCGGCCTCCTGCACGACACGGTCGAGGACACGCTCGTCACGCTCGCCCAGGTCGAGGAGCGCTTCGGCGCCGAGATCGCGGGCCTGGTCGACGGCGTCACCAAGATCGGCCGGATCAACTTCACCTCGCGCGAGGAGAAGCAGGCGGAGAACTTCCGCAAGATGCTCCTCGCCATGGCGCGCGACATCCGCGTCATCCTGATCAAGCTCGCCGACCGCACGCACAACATGCGCACCCTCGGCCACCTGCCGCCCGAGCGGCAGGCGGACATCGCGCAGGAGACGCTCGACATCTACGCGCCCCTCGCGCACCGTCTCGGCATCTACTGGATCAAGTCGGACCTGGAGGACAACGCACTGCGCTTCCTCCACCCCGAGGTCTACTACCAGCTGAAGCGCAGCGTCGCGAAGCGTAAGGCCGAGCGGGAGAAGTACATCCGGGAAGTCATCTCCGTCCTCGGCAAGAAGCTCGCCGAGTCCGAGGTCGAGGCCGAGGTGAGCGGGCGTCCCAAGCACTTCTACTCGATCTACCAGAAGATGCAGGCTCAGAACCTGCTCTACGACCAGATCCACGACCTGGTCGCGTTCCGCATCGTGGCGGACTCGGTCGGCGAGTGCTACCAGGCGCTCGGCGTGGTGCACGCCCACTGGAAACCGGTGCCCGGGCGCTTCAAGGACTACATCGCGCTCCCCAAGGCGAACGGCTACCAGTCGCTGCACACCACGGTGATCGGCCCCTACGGCGAGCGCATGGAGATCCAGATCCGCACCCGCGACATGCACCGTGTGGCCGAGTACGGCGTGGCCGCGCACTGGCGCTACAAGCAGCCGGGCGCCGAGGGCGACGGCGCGCAGCGCTTCGCCTGGCTGCGGCAGATGCTCGAGTGGCAGCAGCAGCTCCAGGACCCGCAGGAGTTTCTCCGCTCGGTGAAGGAGGACCTGTTCGCCGAGGAGGTGTTCGTCTTCACGCCCAAGGGGGACCTGCTCAACTTCCCGCTCGGCTCGACGGTCATCGACTTCGCCTACCGCATCCACTCCGAGGTCGGGCACCACTGCGCCGGGGCGCGCGTCAACGGGAAGATCGTGCCGCTGCGCTACCAGCTGCAGAGCGGCGACACGGTCGAGATCGTCAGCACCGCCAACCAGCAGCCGTCGAAGGACTGGCTCAAGCTGGTGAAGACGCCGCGCGCGAAGGGGCGCATCCGCGCCTGGGTGAAGGCGCAGCAGTCGAGCCGCTCGGTGGCGGTGGGGCGCGAGATCCTGGAGCGCGACCTCGGCCGCCACCAGCTCGACCTGGCGAGGCTGCGCGGCGACGGCACGCTGCGCCGCGTGGCCGACGAGCTCGGGCAGAAGGACGAGGACACGCTGCTCGCGAGCGTCGGCTACGGGAAGCTGACGGCGCAGCAGGTGCTCGGCAAGCTCCTCTCGCCCGAAGAGCTCGAGCGCCGGCGCGAGCGGGGCGAGGGCCGCCTCCAGCGCCTGCTCCGGATGGTCAGCCGGCAGACGAAGAGCGGCGTCCAGGTCTCGGGCGTGGAGGACATGCTGGTGCGCTTCGGGAAGTGCTGCAGCCCGCTGCCCGGCGAGCGCATCACCGGCTTCATCACGCGCGGGCGCGGCGTGACGGTGCACACGCTCGACTGCCCGAAGGTGCTCGAGAGCGACCCGCAGCGGCGGATCGACGTGCAGTGGGAGGACGGGAAGGGGACGCCGCGCCCGGTGCGCGTCGAGGTCACGTGCGTCGACCAGCCCGGGCTGCTCGCCGCCATGTCGAAGGCGATCAGCTCGGCCGGCATCAACATCACCCGCGCCCACGTGCACGCCCTCGGCGACCGCAAGGCGCAGAACGTCTTCGAGCTGATGGTGACCAGCGCCGAGGAGCTGAACCGCGTGATGCGCAACCTGGGCCGCGTGCGCGGCGTGATGAAGGTGGCGCGGGTCCGCACGTGAGCCGGATCGCGAGCGACGGCGCGCCCCGCGCCCTCGGGCCCTACGCGCAGGCGGTGGTGGCGGGCGACCTCGTCTTCTGCTCGGGGCAGGTGGGCATCGATCCGGCGAGCGGCGCCCTCGTCCCCGGGGGGATCGCGGCGGAGACGGCGCGCGTGCTCGAGAACCTGGGCGCGGTGCTGCGCGCAGCCGGGCTCGGCCTCGCGGACGTCGTCAAGACGACGGTGTACCTGACCGACCTGAGCGAATTCGCGGCCATGAACGAGGTCTACGGCCGCTACTTCCCGCTCCCGCATCCGGCGCGCGCCACCGTGCAGGTGGCGCGGCTGCCGGCGGGCGCGCGGGTCGAGATCGAGGCGGTGGCGGCGCGGGCGCATCCCGGCGCGGGACAAGGGTCCCGAGACCCTGCTCCTTCCGGCGGCGGTCCGAGGAGCCGTGCATGAACGCGAGGCTCGGGCGCCGCTGCGAGCCGTAGGGCCCGGGCGGGCTTCGCAATTTAGGCTTCCCAACGGCACGGTTATTGGGTAGATTGCCAGCCCAATGCGCCACCCTCGGGGCCTCGCCCTGCTCGCCGTAATCACCTTCGCCCAGGTGCTCGCCGCGCGCCCCGTCGGCGCCGAGGCGCCCTTCAGGCGCCCGCACATGCACCGGCCCGGGCACGGATGCCAGATCGCCGTGGGCCCGGTCACCGTGCCGCGCGGCACGGAGCTCACCGAGTGCACGTACGTGAAGTTCCCGGGCAAGCGGGACATGGCCGTCAACCGGGTGAGGATCAAGGTGAGCGGCGGGAGCCACCACGTCCACCTCTACCGCCCGGCCGATCCCACCCTGGACAAGCCCGACGGCGCGGAACTCTGCAACTTCGCCCTCGACTTCAGCGTCTGGCAGCTGATCCTGGCGACGCAGGAGCTCAACCTCGACTGGAAGCTGCCGCCGGGGGTCGCCTTCCACTTCCGCGCCGGCGAACAACTCGCCGCGCAGACCCACTTCGTCGACAACGGCCTCCTGCGGACGCCGAGCGGAAGGGGCTGGGCGCTCTTCAACCTCTACTCGATGCCGCGGAGGAAGCTCACCTCCTACGCCGGCGCGTTCTTCGGCCAGGACCGCGACGTGGTCGTGCCGCCGCACGCAACCTCGACCGCCACCACGCGCTGCGTCTTCCCGAAGCCGGTCAGGCTCCTCGCGCTGACCGGCCACTACCATTACCGCGGCGTCGAGTTCACCGCGGGCACGTGGGACGGCACGAGCGGCGTGCAGCTCTACGACCAGCACGGCTACCTCGATCCGCCCTTTCTCCGCTACTCGGCGCTCGACGCGCCCACGGTGAGCGGTCTCCAGTGGCAGTGCACGTACGACAACCCGACCGATCAGACGTTCACGTTCGGCCCCTTCACGGAAGAGAACGAGCACTGCAACCTGTTCGCGTTCTACTACCCGACCGCCACGCCCGACGAGTTCACGACCTGCGTCCAGAAGGACGGCGTCGTGACCACCACGGTGCGGGGCGAGTGACCCGGGAGACCGCCGGCTAGGCGGTCGCGCCGCGCCGCTGCGGTGCGGCTTTCAGCACCCGCCCCGAGCGCAGGCAGCGGGTGCAGACGAGGAGCCGCCGCCCGCCGCCGGCCACGCTGGCGTGCACCCGCTGGAGGTTCGGCCGCCAGAGCCGCTTCGTCTTGTTGTTGGCGTGGCTCACGTTGTGGCCGACGGAACGCTGCTTGCCGCAGATGTCGCACGCGCGCGCCATGGGGCCGGTTGCGTAGCACGCGGCCGGGGGCGGTGCAACGTGCGGGCGGGCGGGACGGCGGCGGGAGGGGCGTCGGCGCTCCCGCTCGCGCGCCGCCGCCCGCCGCCTTCTCCACCGACGCGCCGCGCGCGGCGCGCTCGAAGGTCGCGGCGCGCCCCTCCCGCCGCCGGTGCGCGCCGTTAGCGCTCCCGGATGCGGCGGATCAGCTCGCTCGTGGAGATGCCGGGGACGAGAGGGATGCGCTCGACCACTCCGCCGCGGGCGAGGGTCTCGTGGCGGCCGGCGATCTCGTCCTCGGGCCAGTCGGCGCCCTTGACCAGCACGTCCGGGCCGAGCGCGGCGACGAGCGCGCGCGGCGTGTCCTCGTCGAACACGATCACGTGATCGACGGCGGCGAGGCCCGCGAGCACCTCGGCGCGTTCCTCGGCGCGGAGGATCGGCCGGCCGGGGCCTTTCAGGCGGCGGACCGAGGCGTCGCCGTTCAGCCCGACGACCAGCACGTCGCCCAGCGCGCGGGCGGCGTCGAGGTAGCGCACGTGGCCGGGATGGAGGAGATCGAAGCAGCCGTTCGTGAACACCACGCGCGCGCCCGCCGCGCGACGCGGCGCGAGCGCGGCCGCGAGCGCGGCCAGGTCGGGCGCGAGCTTCGGTACCGGCACGGCGGGCGAGCATAGCGCACGCCTTCAGCGCGCGGAAACCCGCGGCGGAAACCCGCAGCTTGACCCCCCGGGGCGGCAGCAGCTACACCCGGCCGCACGATGGCGAACTACCGACGCCGTCGCTGGCGGGAGACCATGACGGTCCGCGTCGACCTGAACGGGCTCCTCGCCGCGGCGGTGGGGGCGGGCGGACTCGCCGCCGAGGAGGTCACGGGGCTCGAGCCGGAGCTCGCCCGCGTGCGCGACGAGCTCGCGGGGCGCCGGGCCGCGGGCGCGCTCGCCTTCGCCGAGCTGCCGCACCGGCACGACGACGTCCGCCGCGTCCTCGACGTGGCGGCCGGCGTCGGGGCCGACGTCGACACGCTGGTCGTGCTCGGCATCGGCGGCTCCGCGCTCGGCACACGCGCGCTGCTCGGCGCGCTCGGCGACGCGGCCGGCGGGCGGCGGGTGATCGTCGCCGACTCGATCGACCCCGACGCCTTCGGCGCGCTGCTCGCACGGATCGACCCGCAGCGGACGCTCTTCAACGTGATCAGCAAGTCGGGCGAGACCGCCGAGACCATGGCCCAGTTCCTGGTCGTGCGCGACCGCCTGCTGCGCGAGCTGGGCGCGGTCGACTACAAGCAGCACCTGGTCGTCACCACCGACGCGGAGAAGGGCGTGCTGCGCCAGATCGTCAACGACGAGGGCTTCCGCGACCTGGTCGTGCCGAGCGGCGTGGGCGGGCGCTTCTCGGCGCTCACCGCCGTGGGGCTCTTTCCCGCCGCGATCGCCGGCATCGACGTCGAGGAGCTGCTCGCCGGTGCGGCGCACATGGACGAGCGTGCGCGCGCGGCCGCGCCGCTCGCCGACCCGGCGCTGGCACTGGCGGGGATGCTCTTCCTCCTGGCCAGCGCGCACGCGAAGCCGATCGTCGTCTTCATGGCGTACTGCGAGCGCCTGGCGGCGACCGCCGACTGGTTCTGCCAGCTCTGGGCGGAGAGCCTCGGCAAGGCGCAGGACCTCGCCGGCCGCACCGTCGAGTGGGGCCAGACGCCCGTGCGCGCGCTCGGCGCCGCCGACCAGCACTCGCAGCTCCAGCTCTACGTGGCGGGCCCGCGCGACAAGGTGGTCCTCTTCGCGCGCGTCGAGGACCACGGCGTGGTGGTCGACCTGCCGACGACCTACCAGGACCTGGAAGGGGTCGGCTATCTCGGCGGCCACTCGCTCGGCGAGCTGCTCAACGCCGAGCACCAGGCGACCGAGCTGGCGCTCGCCAAGTGCGGCCGGCCGAGCGCGACCTTCGTCCTGCCGGCGGTGAACGCCTTCACGCTGGGGCAGCTCCTCTACCTCCTCGAGACGGCGACCGTCGCCGTGGGCGCGCTGGCGGGTATCGACCCGTTCGGGCAGCCCGGTGTCGAGGAGGGGAAGCGGCTCGCCTACGGGCTCATGGGACGCCCCGGTTTCGAGGCGAGCCGCGTCGAGGTGGAGGCCTGGCTGGCGCGCAAGGACGCGCGCTTCATCCTGTAGGTCGCGTCATGGGCAAGATCGCCGTGCTGCCGCCCGCCGTGCAGGGGCAGATCGCGGCCGGCGAGGTGATCGACCGCCCGGCCTCGGTGGTGAAGGAGCTGGTCGAGAACGCGCTCGACGCCGGCGCCCACCACGTGGACGTGCGGCTCGCCGCGGGCGGGCTCGAGCTGATCGCCGTGCGCGACGATGGCGAGGGCATGGCGGCGGAGGACGCGCTGGTCGCCTTCGCGCGCCACGCGACCAGCAAGCTCGCGCGCGCGGAGGACCTGCCGACGGTCGCGACGCTCGGCTTCCGCGGCGAGGCGCTGCCCAGCATCGCCGCGGTGGCGCGGGTCCGCGTGGTCACCCGCCGGGCCACCGAGGCGGGCGGCGTCGCGGTCGAGGCGGATGCGGGAGGCGCGCGGTCGGCGGGCGCGGCGGGCGCGCCGCCGGGCACGAGCGTGGAGGTGCGCGGGCTGTTCGCCGCGACCCCGGCGCGGCGGAAGTTCCTGCGCAGCCCGGCGACCGAGGTGGGACACGCCGTGGACGTGCTCACGCGGCTGGCGGTCGCGAGCCCGACCGCCGGTTTCCGCCTCGAGCACGACGGGCGCGAGGTGCTCGCCTTCCCGCCGGTCGCCGGGGCGCGCCAGCGCCTCGTGCAGGTGCTCGGGCGCGAGCGCGCCGAGGGCCTCGTGCCGGTCGAGGCCGCCGCGGGCGGCTACGCGCTCACCGGCTTCCTCGCCCCGCCGCGCGAGACGCTGGCGACTGCGCGCCTGGTGTGGACCTACGTGGCCGTCGGCGGCGCGGGCAGCGCGCGCTGGGTGCGCGATCGGCTCCTCCTGCGCGCCGTGCTCGATGGCTATGCCGCGCTCGTGATGCGGGGCCGCTACCCGATCGCGGTCCTCTTCCTCACCATCCCGCCCGGCGAGGTCGACGTGAACGTGCATCCCGCGAAGCTCGAGGTGCGCCTCAGGACCCCGGCGGCGGTGCACCAGCTGGTCGTGCCCGTGCTGCGCGCCCGCCTGGCAGCGGCGCTCGCCCCGCCGCCGGCGGCGCTCGCGCGCGAGGCCGCGCTCCCCTACGGGGCGCCGCGCGGGGAGGGCGACCCGCACGCCGGGCCCGCGGCACAGGCCCCACTCTGGACGCCCGCGCCGCGCGGGTTTGCGGCGCTGCGCTTCATCGGCCAGATCTTCGAGGGCTACCTCCTCTGCGAGGGCGAGGGACGCGTCGTGCTGATCGACCAGCATGCGGCCCACGAGCGGGTCGCGTTCGAGCGCCTGCGCACCGAATGCCGCGCGGGCGGCGTCGCGCGCGACCGCCTGCTCGTGCCGGAGACGATCGCGCTCGCGGCGGCCGAGTCGGCCGCGCTCGCCGAGCACGCCGCGGCGCTCGCGGCCGCGGGCCTCGAGGGCGAGCCCTTCGGCGAGGGCACCTTCCTCCTGCGCACCGTGCCACGGCTGCTCGCCGGACGCGACGTGGGCGCCCTGGTGCGGGCCGTCGCCGGCGAGCTGGTCGAGGAAGGGGCCAGCGCGGCGGCCGAGCGCGCCACCGACGCGGCGCTCGCCACCATCGCCTGCCACGGCGTGGTGCGCGTCGGGCAGCGGCTCGGCGCGGCCGAGGCGCAGGCGCTCCTCGCGTCGATGGACGGCGTCGAGGTCTCGGCCCACTGCCCGCACGGCCGCCCCGTCGCCGCCGAGCTACCCCGCGGCCAGCTGGAAGCGCTGTTTCGGAGATGAGGCCGGTGGCCCCCAGATGAGTTGAATCATGCGCGTCCTCTGCATCGTCGGCCCGACGGCGAGCGGGAAGAGCGCGCTCGCGCTCGACCTCGCCGAGCGGGTGGGCGGCGAGATCGTGTCCGCCGACTCGCGGCAGGTCTATCGCGACCTCGACATCGGTACGGCCAAGCCGACCGCGGCCGAGCGCGCCCGCGTCCCGCACCACTGCCTGGACCTGGTCGCGCCGAGCGAGGCTTTCGATGCGGCGCGCTTCCGGGACGCCGCGCGCGCGGCGATCGCAGACATCGTCCGCCGCGGCCGCGTGGCGCTCGTGGTGGGCGGCACGGGCCTCTACGTGCGTGTGCTCCTGGGCGGCCTCTGCCCGGCGCCGCCGCGGGTGCCGGCGCTGCGCAGGGCGCTCGCGCCGGAGGAGGCGGCGGCGCTGCATCGCCGGCTCCGAGTCCTCGACCCCGCAGCCGCGGCGCGCATCGCGCCCCGCGACCGGGTGCGCATCGTGCGCGCGCTCGAGGTGGCGCTCACGACCGGCGTGCCGCTCTCGCGCTGGCAGGCCGAGCACGGCTTCGCCGAGCCGGCATACGACGCGCTGGTGATCGGCCTCGCCCGCCCCACGCCCGAGCTGAACGCGCGCATCGCGGCGCGCGCGCGCGCGATGGCGGAGGCGGGCTTCCTGGACGAGGTGCGTGCGCTTCGCCGGCGCGGGCTCGGCGCCGGGGCGCCCGGCCTCTCGGCGGTCGGCTACCGCGAGCTGCTCGCCTGCGTGGAGGGGCGGACGGACCTGGCGACTGCGCTCGCGGCGACCGTGCGTGCGACGCGCCGGTTCGCGAAGCGCCAGCGCACCTGGTTCCGGCGCGAGCCTGGGATCGTGTGGTGCCACCCGGAGCGCGAGGCGGGAGCGATCGCGGCCGCGGCCGAGGGATTCCTGGCGGGCGCGGCGCCGGCGGCGCGGCCGGCGTGATGGGCGGGCGGGCGGCGGCCACGCCGACCTATCTCGACTTCGAGCGGCCGCTCGAGCGGCTCGATGCCGAGATCGCCCGCCTGGCCGGCGCGAGCCCGAGCACGGCCGAGGGCGAGTGCCTCCGCCGCCTGCGCGCCGAGCGCGGGCGCGTGCAGCAGGAGCTCCTCGTGCGCCTGACGCCGTGGGAGCGCGTGCAGCTCTCGCGTCACCCCGACCGCCCCTCGGCCCTCGACTACCTGGGCGTCCTCTGCCGGGACCTGGTCGAGCTGCACGGCGACCGCCGCTTCGGCGAGGACGGGGCGATCGTCGGCGGGCTCGCGCGCTTTCGCGGCCACGCCGTCGTGGTAGTCGCGCAGCAGCGCGGCCGCTCCGCCGCCGAGCGCCTCGCGCGTAACTTCGGCATGCCGCGCCCCGAGGGCTACCGCAAGGCGATCCGCCTCTTCGAGCTGGCGGAGCGCTTCCGGCGCCCGGTCATCACCTTCGTCGACACGCAGGGTGCGGACCCCGGCATCGGGGCCGAGGAGCGCGGGCAGGCGGAGGCGATCGCGGCGAGCCTGCGCACGCTGGCAGCGCTCCGCGCGCCGGTGGTGAGCGCCGTGATCGGCGAGGGCGGGAGCGGCGGGGCGCTCGCCCTCGCCCTCGCCGACCGCGTGCTGATGCAGGAGCACGCCTGGTACTCGGTCATCTCGCCCGAGGGCTGCGCCTCGATCCTCTTCCGCGAGCGCACGCCCGAGACCGTCGCGCGGAGTGCGGCGCTCCTGCGCCTGACGGCGGCCGAGCTGGCCTCGTTCGGTGTGGTGGACGCGATCGTGCCCGAGCCGGGCGGTGGCGCGCACCGCCAGCCGGCGCGCGCGGCCGTGCTCCTGGGCCGCGCGCTCGAGCGCCACCTGACGGCGCTCCGCGGGATGCCGCCGGGGGCGCTGGTCGCGCGCCGCTACGCCCGCTACCGGCGCATCGGCCGCGATCTGCCCGCGGTGTGAGCGCTCGCAGCACTCTAGGCCGCCGGCCGCAGCGGCCTCGGGCCGGTGGTCTCGATCCGGATCGGCCCCTCCGACGACGCGTGCCGGTCGCGGGTGAGGACGTATGCGGCGACGAGTCCGCCGAGACCCCAGAGGAGCGGCGCTAGCGATGCCAGCTCCACGCTCATGGTATCGCCCTCCTTTCCACTGCCTGGCACAATGCAACGGCGATGCCACCGGGGGCGCGCGCGAAAGGCCGCGGCGCCCGGGCGTGCAGGCTCGAGCCTGCGTCGTTTTGCCCGTTCGCCGTGTCGCCAAATCGCACCGCGGCCGTTGCAAGTTTGCAAAACACCAGGTCGCGGGCTAGACCACGCGCCGAGCGCCGCATGCTGCGCAAGGCCTCGATTCCCGCGCTCCGGCAGCAGATCGACCGGATCGACGACCAGCTGCTGCGCCTTCTCAACCGACGCGCCGCGCTCGCGCTCGCGGTCGCCGAGCAGAAAGCGCGCAGCAACTCCGGGGTGTATGCGCCGGCGCGCGAGAAAGGCGTGCTCGAACGCCTGGTGCGCGCGAACCGGGGTCCGCTGCCCGTCCACCTCGTGCGGGCGATCTTCCGCGAGATCATCTCGGCCTCGCGCAGCCTCGAGCAGCGGCTCCGCATCGCGTACCTGGGGCCCGAGGCGACCTTCGCGCACCTCGCGGCGCGCCAACAGTTCGGTGCGGCGGCCGACTACCTCGGCGCCCCCTCGATCGCCGACGTGTTCCACGAGGTGGAGAGCGGCCGTGCGGACGTGGGTGTGGCGCCGGTCGAGAACTCGACCGAGGGCATGGTCGCGCACACGCTCGACCTCCTCGCCGCCTCGCCGCTGCAGATCTGCGCCGAGATCTCGCTGCCGGTCCGGCACAACCTGCTGGCGCGGGCGGGCACGGGCATGAGCGGCATCCGGCGAATCGCCGCGCATCCACAGGCGCTGGCGCAGTGCCGGCACTGGCTCGGGGAGCACCTGTCCGGCATGCCGATCGAGGCCGAGGCGAGCAACGCGCGCGCGGCCGAGCGGGCGCGCGCGGAGGAGGGGACCGCCGCGATCGCCGCCGAGGCCGCGGCGGAGACCTACGGTCTCGCCGTCCTCTCCCCCGCGATCAACGACGAGCCCGGTAACCTGACTCGTTTCGTGGTGCTCGCGCCGCACGACACCGGACAGCCGACCGGCGACGACAAGACCTCGATCCTGTTCAGCGTGCGCGACGAGGTCGGCATCCTGGCGCGCATGCTGAAGCCCTTCGCGGCGCACGGCATCGACCTCATCAAGATCGAGTCGCGGCCGCTGCGCGGGCGGCCCTGGGAGTACGTGTTCTATCTCGATCTGAAGGGGCACCGGCGCGAGCGGCGGGTGCAGCAGGCGCTCGCCGAGGTCGAGCGCGGAGCGACGCGGCTCAAGGTCCTGGGCTCGTACCCCGCGGCGCCGCCCGAGGCCTGATGGACGTGCGCGCCCTCGTGCCGGAGTGGATCCGGACGCTCACCCCGTACCCGCCCGGCAAGCCGATCGAGGAGCTCGAGCGCGAGCTCGGCATCCGCGACTCGATCAAGCTCGCCTCGAACGAGAACCCGCTCGGCCCCTCGCCGAAGGCCGTCGCCGCGATCACGGCCGCGCTCCGCAACTTGCACCGCTACCCCGACGGCTCGGCCTTCCATCTGAAGCGCCGGCTCGTCGCGCGCCTCGGCGTGTCCGAGGACGAGCTCGTCGTCGGCAACGGCTCGAACGAGATCATCGAGTTCGCCGTGCGCACCTTCCTCCGTCCCGGCGACGAGGCGGTGATGGCGGACCAGGCCTTCGTCATCTACCGGCTGGTCGTGCAGGCCGCAGGAGGTACCAGCCGGGTTGTCCCGCTGCGCGACTTCACGCACGACCTGGAGGCGATGGCCGCCGCCGTCACGCCGCGCACCCGGCTCGTCTTCCTCGGCAACCCGAACAACCCGACTGGCACGATCTTCCGCCGCCGGGCGTGGGAGGCGTTCCTGCGCGCCGTGCCCCGCCACCTGCTGGTGGTGGCCGACGACGCCTACGCCGAATACGTGGAGGACCCCGAGTACCCCGACACCATCCGCGAGCGCGGCGACGGCCGCGTGCCCGTCCTCTCGCTCCGCACCTTCTCCAAGCTCTACGGCCTGGCCGGGCTCCGCATCGGCTACGGGGTCGCTCCCGCGCCGGTGATCGACGCGCTCGAGCGCATCCGCCAGCCCTTCAACGTGAACGCACTCGCGCTCGCGGGCGCGCTCGCCGCGCTCGACGACGAGGAGCACGTGCGCCGGACGCTCGCCACGAACCGCGCCGGCATGGTGTTCCTGGTCGACGCGTTCCGTGCCCTCGGGCTCGCGCACGTGCCGAGCGCGGCGAACTTCGTGCTGGTGCGGGTGGGCGACGGCGCGCGCGTCTACGAGGCGCTGCTCCGCCGCGGGGTCATCGTGCGGCCGATGGCCGTCTACGGCTTTCCCGAGCACGTGCGCGTGACGATCGGCACCGAGGCGGAGAACGCGCGCTTCTCGACGGCGCTGCGCGCGGTCCTCGCATGACGCCGCTCTTCGCCCGGCTCACGATCGCGGGGGTCGGCCTGGTGGGCGGCTCGCTCGGCGCGGCCGTGCGCGCCGCCGGGCTGGCCGGCGAGGTGGTCGGCTTCGGGCGCACGGAGGCGAACCTCCGTCGGGCGCGCGAGCGCGGCCTCGTCGATCGCGTGACGTGCGACGCGGCGGCCGCGGCCGCCGGGGCCGACGCGATCGTGCTCGCGGTGCCGGTCGGCGCGTCGGCGGCGCTCGCGGCGGCGCTCGGCCCGCACGCGAACACGGGCACGCTGCTCACCGACGTGGGCAGCGTGAAGGGGGAGGTCGTCGCCACGCTCGAGGCCAGGTGGGCCGGCATCGGAGCGGTGGTCGGCGCCCATCCCATCGCCGGCAGCGAGGCGTCGGGCGCGGGCGCGGCGCGCGCCGACCTCTTCCGCGGGCGGCGCTGCATCCTCACCCCGACGCCGGTGACCGATCGGGCCGCGCTCGGGCGCGTGCGCGCGCTCTGGGAAGGGGTGGGGGCCCGGGTCGAGGAGATGCCGCCGTCGCTGCACGACGAGCTCCTCGCGCGCGTGTCGCATCTGCCCCATCTCCTCGCCTATGCGCTCGCGACGGCGGTGGGCGAGCAGACGATCGGCGGCCGGCGCGCGCTCGACTACGCCGGCGGCGGCTTCCGCGACACGACGCGCATCGCCGCCAGCCCGGCCGAGCTGTGGCGGGACATCGCCCTCGCGAACGCGCCCGCGCTCGCCGCGGCCCTGGGCGAGTTCCGCGCGGCGCTCGCCCGGCTAGAGGGGCTGCTCGCCGCGCGCGACGCCGCGGGCCTCGAGGCGGCGCTCGCCCGGGCGCGCGCCCTGCGCCGCCGCCTGGGCGGGGAGGAGTGATGGCGACGGTGCGCGTGGGGCCGCCGCCCGGCGGCCTCGCCGCGACGCTCGGCGTCCCCGGCGACAAGTCGATCGCGCACCGGGCACTCCTCCTCGGCGCGGTCGCCGAGGGCGCGACCACCGTCACGGGCTTCCCGGGGGGCGGCGACGTCCTCTCCTCGCTCGGCGCCATGCGGGCCCTCGGCGTGTGCATCCAGCAGGCGGGGGACGCCGTCCGCATCGAGGGTGCGGGCGCACGCCTCGGGAGCGACGGCCGGGTCGCGATCGACTGCGGCAACTCGGGCACCACCATGCGGCTCACCGCCGGCCTGGTCGCCGCCGGGCCGGGCACGGTCGTGCTCGACGGCGACGCGTCGCTCCGCCGCCGCCCGATGGAGCGCGTGGCGGCGCCGCTGCGCGCCATGGGGGCCGCGGTCGAGACGACCGACGGGCATGCGCCGGTCACCGTCCGCGGCGCCGCGCTCCGGGCGATCGACTGGACGCTCCCGGTGCCGAGCGCGCAGTTGAAGTCGGCGCTCCTGCTCGCCGGGCTCTCGGCGCGCGGCACCACGCGGGTTTGCGAGCCGCTCGCGAGCCGCGACCACACCGAGCGACTCCTCGGGCATCTCGGCGTGCGCCTGCGGCGCACGGCCGGATCGATCGAGGTGAGGGGGGGGCAGCGGCCGATCGGCGCGGCCGTCCCGCTCCCCGGCGACGTGTCGTCGGCGGCGTTCCTGGTGGTCGCGGCCCTCGTCGTGCCGGGCTCGGAGCTCCGCCTGCCGGGGGTGGGCGTGAACCCGACGCGCACCGGCGCGCTCGCCATCCTCCGGCGCATGGGGGCGCCCATCGAGGTGGTGGACACGCACGACGTGGCAGGCGAGCCGCGCGCCGAGCTGCGGGTGCGCACGGCGCGGCTCCGCGGCACGACGGTCACGCCGGCCGAGGTGCCGGGCGCGATCGACGAGCTGCCCATCCTCTGCGTCGCGGCCGCGCTCGCCGAGGGCGAGACGACGATCACGGGCGCGGGCGAGCTGCGCCTCAAGGAGAGCGACCGCATCGCGGCGCTGGAGCAGCTCCGCCTCCTCGGCGTCGCGGTCGGCGCGACCGCGGACGGCCTCGTCATCCGCGGCACGGGCGGCCGGCGCCTGCGCGGCGGCCGCGTCGAGTCGCACGGCGACCACCGCATCGCCATGGCGTTCGGGGTGGCCGGGCTCGCGGCCGACGGCGGGGTCGAGATCGCCGACGCGGGCGCGGCCGAGGTCTCGTTCCCGGGCTTCTTCCGGCGCCTGGCCGAGCTGGGCGCGGCGGTGGAGGGGCTCTGAGGCCGCTGGTCGCGGTCGACGGACCCGCCGGCGCGGGGAAGTCGAGCGCCAGCCGCGCCCTCGCGCGCCGCCTGGGCTTCGGCTACGTCGACACGGGCGCGATGTACCGCGCCGTCGGCGTGCTCGCCGCCGAGCGGGGCATCGACCCGGACGATGCCGCGGCGCTCGGGCGGCTCGTCGCCGCGCTCGACTTCGAGCTCGCCGACGACGGCGAGCGGCTCCTCGTCGGCGGGCGGAATCTCTCGGCGGCGATCCGCCGGCCCGAGGCGGGCGAGCTGGCCTCGCGGGTGTCGACCCAGCCGGTCGTGCGCCAGCGCCTGGTCGCCCTGCAGCGCGCGCTCGGCGCGGCGGGCGGCATCGTGATGGAGGGCCGCGACATCGGGACGGTCGTGTTCCCGGACGCGCCGGTGAAGCTCTACCTGACCGCCGACCCGGCGGTGCGAGCGGCGCGGCGGGCGGCGGAACTGCGCGCCGGCGCCGCGACGATCGACGAGGCGGCGCTCGCCCGCGAGCTCGCGGGGCGCGACCGCCGCGACGCCGGGCGTGCGCACTCGCCGCTCCGTCGGGCCGCCGATGCCGTCGTCCTCGACACCACGGCGCTCACCCTGGAGGAGGTGGTAGAGCGCATGGAGCGCCTCGTGCGCGAGCGCTGGCCCGGCTGAGCTCGAATCATCCAGGCACCTAATTTCACGCTTGAATACCCTGCGGGAGCGGAGTATGTGGGGACGGTTCATCCGCATTCCGCAAGAATCCCGCCCGCAGGGGGTACCGCTTTGATGCCCGAGACGACGAAGCCGTCCGATCGCGAGATCGGCGCCGAAGAGGACTTTGGTGCCCTCTTCGAGCGGAGTCTCAAGAGCCCGAAGCAGGGCGAGGTGATCACCGGCCGGGTCGTCTTGATCGGGCGCGACGCCGTCACGATCGACATCGGCTACAAGTCCGAGGGCACCATCCCGATCCACGAGTTCATGACGCGCGACGGCGAGCTCACCGTGCACGAGGGCGACGAGGTCGACGTCTACTTCGAGGCGAGCGACACCGAGTCGGGCGACATCGTCCTCTCGCGGCACAAGGCCGAGCAGTTCAAGGTCTGGCGCGAGATCGAGAAGGCCTACGAGCGCGACGGTGCGGTCGAAGGGACAATCGTCGGCAAGGTGAAGGGCGGGCTCAAGGTGGACATCGGCGTGGCCGCGTTTCTCCCCGGCTCGCACGCCGACCTCCGGCCGACGCGCAACCTCGACCGCTACATCGGCCAGCGCGGTCGCTTCGCCATCCTCAAGTTCAACCGCTCGCGCGGGAACGTGGTGGTGTCGCGCCGGTCGGTCCTCGAGCGCGAGCGCACGGCGCTCAAGTCCGAGACCCTCAAGGTGCTGGAGGAGGGCGTCATCCTCGAGGGCACGGTGAAGAACATCACCGACTACGGCGCCTTCGTCGACCTCGGCGGCATCGACGGGCTCCTCCACGTGACCGACATGTCGTGGGGCCGCGTCGGGCATCCCTCCGAGGTCATCAACGGCGGTGACCGCGTCAAGGTGGTCGTCCTCAAGTACGACCCGGAGCGCGAGCGCGTCTCGCTCGGCATGAAGCAGATCATGCCCGACCCGTGGACGACCATCGCCGAGCGCCTGCCCCTCAACGCGCGTATCCGGGGCAAGGTCGTGAGCCTCACCGACTACGGCGCCTTCGTCGAGATCGAGAGGGGTATCGAGGGCCTGATCCATGTCTCCGAGATGTCGTGGACCAAGCGGGTGACGCATCCCTCCAAGGTGCTCGAGGTGGGCCAGGAGGTCGAGGTCCAGGTGCTCGACATCGACCCGACCAACCGCCGCGTGTCGCTCGGACTCAAGCAGACCGAGCCGAATCCCTGGGAGCTGGTGCGCATCAATCACCCGGTGGGCTCGAAGATCCGTGGCAAGATCAGGAGCATCACCGACTTCGGCCTCTTCGTCGAGGTGGAGGAGAGCATCGACGGCTTGGTGCACGTCTCCGACCTCCACTGGACGAAGAAGGTCAAGCACCCCTCGGAGCTCTACCGGAAGGGCGACGAGGTCGAGGCGGTCGTGCTCGGGATCGACGTGGACAACGAGCGCATCTCGCTCGGCATCAAGCAGCTCACCGAGGACCCGTGGCTGCAGGTGCCGAAGCGCTACGCGCCGGGCACGCGGGCCAGGGGCACGGTCACGAGCGTCACCGACTTCGGGGTGTTCGTCGAGCTGGAGGAGGGGATCGAGGGGCTGGTGCACGTCTCGCAGCTCTCGACCGAGCGCGTCGACAAACCGTCCGCGCTCTTCAAGCCCGGCGACCCGGTCGAGGCGGAGGTCACCACGGTCGACGCGCGGGAGAAACGGATCGGGCTCTCCATCAAGGTGCTCCGCAAGACCGAGGAGCGCGCCGACATGGAAGCCTATCTGGCGCGCGAGCGTGACAGCGGGCGGTTCTCGCTCGCCGACGTGATGCCCGAGGCCGACAAGCAGAAGGGCTAGCCGCGCGTGGCCGGCGGCGCGGGGGCGGAGCCCGAGGCGATGGCGCGACGACACCCCATCTTGCGCGTGTTCACGCTCCTGGCCGTCGGTGCGCTGGTGGCGGGCGCGCTGGTGGCGGGGCTGGCGCTGTTCGGCGGCGGCCTCGGCGAGCGCCCGCTCTACGGCAACGTGGTCGGCGTGGTCGAGCTGCGCGGGGTGATCCAGGACGCCAGCGATCTGGTGGAGGCGCTCGAGCGCTTCCGCACCAGTGACAAGACCGTTGCCGTGGTGCTCCGCATCGACTCGCCCGGCGGCGCTGTCGCGCCCTCGCAGGAGATCTACGACGAGGTGTGGCGCGTGCGCGAGCGCAAGCCCGTCATCGCCTCGCTCGGCAGCGTCGCCGCCTCGGGCGGGTACTACGTCGCCTCGGCGGCGAACAAGATCGTCGCCGACCCGGGGACCATCACCGGCTCGATCGGCGTCATCATGAGCGTGCCGTACTACGCGCCGCTGGCGGACAAGATCGGCTTCTCGGAAGAGACGGTGAAGAGCGGCCGCTACAAGGACACCGGCCACCCGCTCCGCAAGCTCACCCCCGACGAGCGCACGCTCCTGCAGGGGATGGTGGACGACGTGCTCGGGCAGTTCGTCGAGGCGGTGGCGCACGGCCGCAACATGAAGCCCGCGCAGGTGCGCGCCCTGGCGGATGGGCGCATCTACTCGGGTACCCAGGCGCTGGCCGCCGGCCTGGTCGATCGGCTGGGCGGCCTCGAGTCCGCGACGCGGGAAGCGTGGAGCGAGGTGAACCAGCCGGGCGAGCCGCGCGTGTGGCGTGTGCGGTTCCGCCGGCTGCCGTGGCTCCTCCAGCTCCTCGGCGAGACGCTGCTGCCCGCGCCACGCGAGACGCCGGGCGGCCTCTTCTTCCTCTACCGGGGTCCCGTCCCCCGATGAGCGCGAGCATGACCAAGCGCGACCTGATCGACGAGGTGCTGAATCTCTTCCCCCGCTTCTCGCGCCGCGACGCCGAGGTGATGGTGAACGCGGTCTTCGACAGCATGGCCCAGGCGCTCACGCGCGGCGAGCGCATCGAGATCCGCGGCTTCGGCAGCTTCGTCGTGAAACACCGGCAGGCGCGCGAGGGGCGGAACCCGAAGACGGGCGTGCTGGTCGCCGTGCACGCCAAACGCGTCCCGTTCTTCAAAGTGGGGAAGGAGCTCCGCCTGCGCGTCGACGGCAAGCCGTGGACGGCGGCCGACGCGGACGAGCCGTAAGCGCGGTCGCCCGCGCCAGCAGCTAAGGCAAGGGCGGGCACCAGACGCTCTTCGTGCTATCCTGACCGGCACGGGAGGAGCGCATGGACGTCCTGTGGGCGCCCTGGCGGATGACCTACATCGGCGCCGCCCGGGAGGAGCGGGAATGCATCTTCTGTGCCGCGCGGGCGGGTGAGGCGCGCGAGCGCCTGCTGCTCGGCACCACCGCGCACAGCCTCGTGATGCTGAACCGCTACCCGTACCAGAACGGGCATCTCATGTTGGCACCGCGCCGCCACGCGGCCGACTTGCCGACGCTGCCCGCGGCCGAGCACACGGACCTGGCCGAGACCCTGCGCCGCGCGCTTGCGTCGCTCGAGAGCGCCCTTCACCCCGAGGGGTTCAACCTGGGCATGAACCTCGGCGCCTGCGCCGGCGCCGGCGTGCGCGACCATCTCCACTGGCACATCGTGCCGCGCTGGGCGGGCGACACGAACTTCATGCCGGTGGTGGGCGACGTGCGCGTCATGCCCGAGCACCTGCTCGCGACCTACGACCGTCTCAAGCCCGCCTTCGCCTGGCTCGGGTGAGGTCGCGGATTGTGCCGCGCGTGCGGCGGTGCGTATAATCCGCGCACTTCTCTCGAACGGGGGACGCGCTCGTGCCGGAGGTTGGATCGCCGCGAACGCTGGGGGAGCTCAGGGCTGCGGGGGACCGGGTGCTCCCGGTCCGCGAGGAGATGCGGAAGAACCTCCTCGCCCGCCTCGGCCGGGGCGAGCGCATCCTCCCGGGCATCATCGGCTACGATGACACCGTCATCCCCGAGATCGAGAACGCGATCCTCGCCGGGCACCACATGGTCTTCCTGGGCGAGCGCGGGCAGGCGAAGAGCCGCGTCATCCGGGGCCTGACCTCGCTCCTCGATCCGCTCGTGCCGGTGATCGCCGGCTGCCCGATCAACGACGACCCGATCGCGCCCATCTGCCGCGAGTGCAGGCGGCGCGCGGCAGCCGAGGGCGATGCGCTCGCGCTCGCCTGGATCGGGCCCGACGAGCGCTACGCCGAGAAGCTCGCGACGCCCGACGTCTCCATGGCCGATCTGGTGGGCGAGATCGACCCGATCAAGGTGGCCGAGGGTCGCTACCTGGCCGACGAGGAGACCATCCACTACGGCCTCATCCCGCGCACGAACCGCGGCATCTTCGCCATCAACGAGCTGCCGGATCTCACCGAGAAGGTCCAGGTCGGCCTCTTCAACCTGATGGAGGAGAAGGACGTCCAGATCAAGGGCTACAAGATCCGCCTGCCCCTGGACATCGTCATCGTGGCGAGCGCGAACCCCGAGGACTACACCAGCCGCGGTCGGATCATCACCCCGCTCAAGGACCGCTTCGACGTCCAGATCCGCACCCACTACCCGCGCTCGCTCGAGGACGAGATCGCGATCATGGAGCAGGAGGTGCCGGTCTCCGACCGCGAGGCGACGGCGGTGCGGGTGCCCGACTTCATGAAGGAGATCGTCGCCCATCTCACCTTCGAGGCGCGCGGCTCGAACGAGATCAACCAGTCCTCGGGCGTGAGCGTGCGCGTCACCATCAACAACTACGAGAGCCTCCTCTCCAACGCCGAGAAGCGCGCCGTGCGCCTGGGCGAGCACGAGATCGTCCCGCGGCTCACCGACCTGCACTCGATCCTCGCCTCCACCGCCGGCAAGATCGAGCTCGAGTACGTGGGCGAGGACAAGCGCGAGGACGACCTGATCGACCGGCTCATCAACCGTGCCGTGCTCAAGGTGTGGGACCAGTACCTGAAGGTCGAGGCGCTCAGGAAGGTGACCGAGCACTTCGAGGCGGGCTGGGGCGTGGAGGTCTCCGACCGCATGCGCGCCGAGGAGTACCTCGAGGGCATCCGCCAGATCCCCGGGCTGCGCGACGCGGTGGCGCAGCTCGGCCCCTTCGAGAGCCCGGGCCTCATGGCGGCGGCCATCGAGTTCGTGCTCGAGGGGCTCCATCTCCACCAGAAGCTCAACAAGGACCGCGCCGGCGGCCGATACACCTACCGCGCGTAGCGCCACGGGCGCGCGCCGCTGGGTGCTCGCGCCGTCGCCCTGGCTGCGCCCGGGCGCGGTTCTCTTTGCGCCGGGGCTGCGCTAAGGTCGCCGGCGATGCTCCGCGTCCGCTACACCGCCTGGGACGGCACCCAGGAGATCCGCCTCGAGGCGGACCGGGTCCTCGAGAAGCTCGCCGAGTACCTCTCCTTCACCGACGACGTGCAGCAGGCGCTCGACTGGCTCCTCCACCAGGGGCTCGAGTGGGAGGACGGCGTGCGCGTCATGGGGCTGGACGACTTCCTGGAGCAGCTCCGCGAGGCGATGCGGAGCCGCTACCGGGAGGTGAACCTGCGCGAGGCGTTCCGCGAGTTGCGCGAGAAGCTGGAGGAGCTGCTCGACCTCGAGCGCGATACGCTCGACCGCCGCGGCGACGCCGAGGCGGCCGCCCGCAGGCGGGAGGTGCTCGACCGCCTCTCGCCGCGCCTCTCGCAGGCGCTCGAGCAGTTGCGCGACCACCCCTTCGCGGACGACGACGCGCGCCGCATGCTCGAGGACCTGCTCGAGGAACTCGACGACATCCGCGACCTCGAGGACTTCCAGCGGCGCTACGGCGACCTCTTCCAGGGCCCGCGGTCGCTCTCCTACAGCGAGGCGGTCGAGCTGATGCGGGAGATGGAGCGCCTCAAGCGCCTCGAGGAGGAGCTGCTCTCCGGGAACTTCGACTCGGTCGATCTCGAGAACCTGGGTGCGCTCCTCGGGCCGGAGGCGGCGCGCAACTTCCGGCTGCTGAAGGAGGTCATGGTCCTCCTCGACGACGCGGGCTACGTGACCCAGCGCGAGGGACGTGCGCACCTCTCGCCCAAGGGCGTGCGCAAGATCGGCCAGCTCGCGCTGCGCGATATCTACCAGGGGCTGCTCCGCGACCGGGCCGGGGGCCACCAGACCGACCATCGCGGCTCGATCGACCTCCGCCCCGAGGAGACCAAGCGCTACCGGCACGGTGACCCGCTGGTGCTCGATCTGGTGCGCACCTTGAAGAAGGCGCTCGCCCGGCGCCCCGGCACGCCGCTCGACGTCCGCCCCGAGGACTTCGAGGTGCACGCCGCCGCGCACACCACCACCACCTCGACCGTCCTCCTCCTCGACATGAGCTGGT